>JAJFUH010000050.1 GCA_021372535.1 bacterium | reverse complement strand
AACTTTATCACCTTAAAAAACCTGTCAAGCAAATAGTAGAGTATATCGATGTTAAGAACAATACGTTGCGTTTTCCGTCCGTTCTTTCTCTGTCTTCTTAGAATCTTGTGTTTCAGGTTGTGAAAACGGAGTCCATGACCTCCAGAGCGAACCGCGCCGAGACGGTTGCGGGGCCTCCGCCCATTTCGATTCCCACCTCGACCGCTTCGAGTACTTCCCGATACGCTGCTCCGGCCCGGGCTGCCTGCCCGATATGCCACTGCATGCACGATTCACAGTCGATAACCACGGAGATTCCCACGGCTATCAGCTCTTTGGTTTTCTTCGGCAGCTCGCCATCGGAGAAGGCCGCCTTTTCCATATCGAGGAACGCGCGATACACACCTGACTGCAACGTTAGCAGACGGTCATGCGCCACCTTTCTTCTCGCGGAGATTTCATCGAGTTTACCCATACATGTCCCTTTCATCGTAAACCATGCGTTCTCATAAGCATTGTTCGTGATTCCGCTTGCTTATTATCTTATAATACACGTGGGGCGCGTTTATTGACCGGCGGTCAGAATCGAATACGGTTTCCCGTCATAATCGGGATTCGGGGTCATCATCTGGGCGCCGACAGCGCTGCGCCAGTCATCGAGCATCGTTTTGAGCTCACGGGATTTATCGGGCATTTCATTGACGAGGTCGTGCTGTTCCCCGATATCGTCCCTGAGGTTGTACAGCTCCAGCCTGCCGTCCTCGTAGAACTCGATGAGCTTGAATTCCCCTGTTCGCACCGAGCCGAACGGCGTGGTGATGTGGTAGTGCGGATAATGCCAGTAGAGCGCCTCGCGGCGGATTGGTCCGGTCTGTTCCAGGAGCGGAACGAGACTAACGCCGTCGACAGTGCGGCCGCTGACAACTCCGATTCCGGCCATTTCGAGCATGGTCGGATAGAAATCGATGCTTGAAACGGGCACGGAGCATGTCGAGCCCGGCCTGACCGCTCCCGGCCACCGTACGATCATCGGCTCGCGGACGCCTCCCTCGTACGGTGTCCCCTTGCCCTCGCGGAGAGGAGCATTCGAGGTGATGTGGTTCCAGTCCCCTATTCCCGACAGACCGCCGTTATCGGACATGAAAATCACGATGGTGTTGTCGGCGATTCCGAGTTCATCGAGCTTATTCAAAACATGCCCCACACTCTCATCGACGCTCTCGATCATGGCGGCATACACCGGATTGTTCTGATCCTGCCCGGGTTTTACCTTTGCCTTGTATTTCTCGATAAGGCGCTCTTTCCCCTCGATGGGCGTGTGCACGGCATAATGGGAAAGGTACAGGAAAAACGGCCTTCCTTTGGCGTTCTCAATGAATTTCAGCGCCTCGTCGGTGAGACGGTCGGTGAGATACTCGCCCTCGCTGCCCCCTTCGAGAGTCGGAATCCGGTTGTTCCATTCCCTGTCAACGGTGTACGGGGAAAAATAGGTGGGCGGCTGTCCTGCCCAGTACCCGGCTATATTGACATCGAATCCCTGCTTTTCGGGATAATATGCCTCGTCGCCAAGATGCCATTTCCCGACACTCGCCGAAACATAGCCTTCGGGTTTCAGGGCTTCCGCGATCGTGACCTCGTCGAGGTCGAGATACATTGTCCAGTCCGGCACCCTGAGCTTTGCCTTCGGAGCCACATGCCCCTTGATCCAGTCTGTCACATGGAGACGGGCGGGATATTTCCCCGTCATGATGCTTGCACGGGTTGGCGAACAGACAGGGCAGGCGGCATAGGCATCGGTGAATTTCATTCCCTGGGCAGCAAGCCGGTCTATGTTCGGTGTTTCATAAAATGTGCTCCCGTAGCACGACAGGTCCTTCCATCCGAGATCATCGATCAGTATAAAAACAAAATTCGGCTTCCGGGCAGCGGGTCGTGTGCACGAAGACTGCATGAACAGTGTAAAAGCCGCTGAACCAGCCGCGGTTTTCCTCATAAAAGTTCTTCGATTCATATTCTGTGCCATCATGACACCCCCGGTATCAGTTACGATTTATCGTTCCGGTGAAAAAATACGGTGACAACAGATGATGTCTTGCCGAATTTATTTCGGCATCTATTATTATAAATATCAGTAAAATTCAATATTCACCAGAACAGTGTCACATAGAGAATAACCTGTTTCGGACATTTCATGAATTGTGCAGTCAGGAAACCGATTTCGTCATGCGCCACCGGGCGTAGAGGTAGTCAGCCGCCGACAGCAGACTCGGCAGAAAATACGGGTTGAGGCTTCTGAACAGCGATGCCCGCAGATAACAGTTTATCGCGCATCCCTCGCAGAAGGGATACCGGCCCTCACGGCTCTGTTCCTCATGGACGATCCGCGATTTTCGCAGCGCCAGCAGACGGCCGTTGATGGGAACAGACCTGACTTTCCGGTGGTAACACGGCAGCAGGAGCTTGTCGTCGGGAGAAATCACGATGGTCGAGCTGACCGCCAGACAGCGCGGAGAAGACATTTTGTTGCCGCCGTCGATGAGGAATTTCAGAAATCCCCGGTCGATGGTGACGCCGCTGCCAACTCTCATATTCTCGAGCTTAAGCGCACCTTCACGCGAGAGACCGCCATTGCCGAAATAGGAAAAACAGGGATTGAGGAACAGAAGAACGTCGAGCTTCCGTGCAAGAGCACACACATCGGGCACAGCCCCGAGATTTTCATCGGTGACCGTATGAATCAGACCGGGGCGTTCGCCGAGCAGGCGGGCGACCTCCAAACCCTCCATGACACGGTCGAAGGAGGGTACGCCGGTCACACGGTCATGGGTTGCACGGTCTGCGCCATCAAGGGAAAACTGGAGAATGTCAACGAGACCGGAGAGCCCGGACGCCCGTTCGACATACCGTATACCGTTGGTGGTGACCGTGGTTCTCAGCCCGATATTCCGGGCATACGCGAGCACCTGCGGCAAACCCTCATACAAAAGGGGTTCTCCGCCGGTGAAATCGACAATTTTCACTCCCAGAAGCTTCACATCCCCGAGGTTTCTGCACACCACGGCGGGCGATGATTCCTCCGAAGCCGAAGCCCCGTTTTCACGCCAGACTGAACAGAATCCGCAGCGCGCATTGCACCGGCAGGTCACATAGTAATTGCATATAACAGGTTTCATGCAAACAAGATACAATCAATCGTATCTGACGGCAAGGATTTGTGAGGGCGGAGTGAAAAATACGGTGGATGTATGCCCGGCTTGTTTATAAATGTGATGGAACGCTGATTTTCGCTGTTTTTTCGAACCTGACCGATGTTACATCGTAGGGGTAATTCATGAATTACCCCTACTTGTGTCTTTGTGGTAAAATAATATTGAATCAATCGAGTCAGTTGAACGTGCAGGTGTCGTAAAAAACGAGCGAAAGATGCAGGAAACCGAACCATCTGTTTCAGTCGCCCCTGCTTTCGATTCAGCCCTGCTCTTCCGCTCGTTTTATCAATGGTATAGTATGCTAAAAACTACTTTCACCGGTTACGCACTTTTTACTGCGACAAATCCCCTGTCAACCTGGCCATCGGGATAGAAGCGCTCACGATACAGGAGGATTGTTTTGTTCTTGAATACCGGATTATCCTTCATACCGGCAAAATCCTTCGTGCTTCTGATTTCTTTCGAGTCGATCTCGACGATGACATCTCCGACATTGAGATTACTGTCCACAGCGGGGCTGTTTTCATCGATTTTAACCACGACGACTCCGTATTTGACATCGCCGAGGTTGAAATCACGGGCTGCAGGGCTGCCGATATCGACGACATGGATACCCCGCCAGCTCAATGTCCCGTTATCTCCCGGGGCTGCACTGCCATTCTGAGCAAGCGTAATAGCCGGGCGCTCGGACAGGGTCAGCTTCACCGAACGATCCTTGCTTTCCCGTATATAGCCGAGATTCACTGTATCTCCCGGGGCATGATTGCCGATTTCGAACAGGAACGATTGAAAATCCTTCACTTTTTTGCCATCGAGCGTCACAATAACATCGCCGTGTTTGAGACCGGCCTTAGCGGCGGGGGTGTCAGGGAGAATTTCCTTGATAAGAACTCCCTCCTTGCCGGGAAGATTCATGGCTTCCTGGATTTCTTTCGTGATCTCCTCGGGACGGATACCCACGAAGCCTCGCTTGACCTCACCCTTTGCGATAAGCTGGGTCATGACATTCCGTGCGAGATTGACAGGGATCGCGAAACCGATTCCGGCATACTGGGCGGTATACATATCGTTTATTCCGATAACCTTGCCGTCGATATCGACAAGAGCACCGCCGGAATTTCCCGGATTGATCTGGGCATCGGTCTGAATATAATTCTGGAACTGCGGTGACTGCGAGCCCGCAACATTGAAGCCGTGACGGCCGACTGCACTGACAACCCCCACATTGATCGTCCGTTCGAGACCGATGGGATTACCGATCGCAATGGCGTAATCGCCGGGTTTGACCGAATCGGAATTGCCTAATTCAGCAACATATTCCTCGGGAAGCTTTTTACCTTTAAGCTCCATCTGTATTACAGCTATGTCCGTCTCGGGGTCTGTTCCCACGACTTTGGCATCATAGGATTCGTTTTCATTCAGTTTAACGGTGATTTTTTCGGCGCTGTCGATGACATGGTGATTGGTGAGTACATGACCATCACGGTCGATAATTACGCCTGAACCCATGCCCTGGACAAGCTCATGCTGTTGCTGCTGAGGAACTCCGAAAAACTGCCGGAAAGGCGCCGGGATGTCCTGCTGGCTTTCGGTTATTTCAGCCTTGACATCAATCCGCACAATAGAAGGCGCAACCTTTTCGTAGATTTTTGTGAATGGACTCTCGATGATTTTTCCCTGTTCGATCACAGGGGCAAGAGCATATGCGGGAGCACCGGAAAAAACAACAAGAGAAACAATTACAAGAACAACACCGGCAAGCCGATGAAAAACAGAAATGGTGGGTTTGGATACTGTGGTAAACATAGAGCACCTCCATAAGGTTTGATTTTGAGTTTTTGTATCAACCTGAAAAACTACAGCTCATTATCAATCCTGCGCAGGCACTCTCCTTTTTGTTATATGCCGAACCTGTTTTAAAACGCTCTCGTTTTCAGCTAATTATACTCCCTGAAAAAAAAGGGGTTCCAATTTTTTTTACTTTTTTTTTGAAATGTATGATAATAAAGTGACAGAGAGACTAAGGAACATAGGGACTGAGGGAAAAAATTCTGCAGGGACGAATGAGATTAATCTGTATTTGCACGCTTACATGCTGGATGATGTAGAAATACCTTGACAACATTTGCCGGAACATGATACTATAGTTACATGCTGCCGGATGTTTTCGGAGCAGTGTCCTGTACCGATAATCCTGAACATTGCAGAAATTGCTTTCGATCAATTTTATTCAAATTCACCATATCGGATCGGGACGATTTATCTGTATTCAGATTTCTTGTGTTGTCATTGGTGGATATCATCGAATCGTTTACATATAGAGGGAGGATTAATGACCGGAAACATTCCCGTTTTGATGGCTGAAGGCGAATGTCTTGCCGAAGCATGGGAGAAGTCTCTGATAAAAGTGTATCATGAGGGATGCAACATAAAAACCGAATACGACAAACCCGATGACCCACCGAGTAAAGACTGTTCCATGACCGTGGTCATAAAAAATCCGCTCGCGGAACCGATGATCCACAAGGATTTCCCCGGAGGGATCGAGGACCTTCAGGAATACGTTATGGAAGTCCTCGACGGCATCAAGGATCACTGCGTCCGAATAAACGCAGAAGACCCCAATGATACACGGTGGGAATATACCTATCATCAGCGGCTGTTTGACTACTCTGTTCCCGGTACGGACACCGTATACAATCAGATCGAACTGCTGGCAGGCAAGCTGGCTCAAACTCCACACACACGCCGCGCTCAGGCAATCACATGGAAAGTGTGGGAAGACAACTCCTGCTATGACCCCGCCTGTCTCCAGAGCATCTGGTGCAGGCTCGTCGAGGGCGGCGACGGCGCGTGGTATTTGAACACCAACATCAGATTCCGTTCCAACGATGCCTATAAGGCGGCATTCATGAACATGTTCGCGTTCATACAGCTCCAGAAAAAGATCGCCGGGATGATCGCCGAACAGTCCGGCAGAGAGATAAAGATCGGGCGGTATGTCCACCAGGCCGACAGCTACCATATCTACGGGGCATATTTCAGGGAGTTCGAGGAACGGTTCATACGGGCGCTTGAACGGCGTTCATTCGAGGAGCGGACGTTCCGCTATGAGGATGTGAAGGCAATCATGGACGAAGCCATTCCCGGCATCCTCGTAAAAGCGGCGAATATGGGCCGTGAATAACACAGATTTTACCGTCCGGACGGATTGTACGGAAAACCATACACCACATACCGAAACAGGAAGATAATGATATGAAAAGGAAGCTTGTATTTATCATCATTCCATGTCTGTTCATCATTACAGGCTCATTCGCTTATGCCCAGCAGCGTGAAGCAAGACCGGTCACCTTCCGTAAGATTTCCGACCGGCTATATGAAACCATGGGCGGCCAGGGAGCCCAGGGCGGAGTATATATCGGCGATACCGGGGTTCTTGTCATCGACGCCAAGATGGACAAACAGTCGGTGGATCAGGTGATCGACCAGATACACCGCATCACCGACAAACCCATACTCTACCTCATCGACACACACAGCGATGCGGATCATGTGAGGGGCAACCGGTTTTTTCCCGGTTCGGTCACAATTATCGGGCATGAAAACTGCCGCGCGGAGTTTTTCCACACCGGACGTGATGGCTCACCCTCTGAATGGAACACGCCCGAGCTGGCTCCCTTCATACCCTCGATAACCTTCCGGGACAAGATGGATATCTATCTTGGCTCAAAGAAGATCGAACTCCGGTATTTCGGCATCGGACATACGACCGGTGACATTGTGGTGTACTTTCCGGAAGAAAAGACAGCCTTTGTCGGAGACCAGCTCACCCCGAACCGTCCCCAACTCATTCATGCCTATAAAGGCGGCAGTTCTTTCGGGCATGTCAGCACTCTGAAAAAGATGCTCGATACGCTTGATGCCGAGCATTTCTGCAGCGGTCATTCCGAAATGACCGACCGTGAAGGTGTACGGAGCGCCATCGAAGCGATGACCGGCCGTCAGGAAAAAGTGAAATCGCTCATGAGCAGCGGAAAGAGCATCGAAGAGATAAAGAAAGAATTTGATGACCAGGAAAAAGCGCTTGTTGAGATCATTTATAACGAGGCCAGATAACATGCGTCGTTACTGAACTGCATGGTGTTATCTTCCGTGAAATTTTATCATATTCTCCTGTTTTCAATCATTATCACTCCTGAATACAAACATATTTTTCTCAACGTATTCGATAATTCTTTTTACTATATTAACAACTACTGGACACAGATAATGATTTAATAGTGCTATCTGTCTCTCCGGGAGGGGCATAGCGTATGTGATTATTGCACGAATCAACCGTCTGCTGTTCCGTTACACTTTTTACCGAGGAAGGTCATGTCATGAGTAAACGAATCACTGTAACAACCGCTCTGGTAATGGCCGCTTTGTGTATGCTGACCGCTGTGACCGTCGCCCAGGAACTCAAACCCATAGTTCTGCCAGCACCGCAGAAAGAGGGCGGTAAACCTCTCATGCAGGCGCTCAACGAACGTCAGACCATCCGTGAATACAGCAGCGAGAGCCTCCCGCCTCAGGTGCTCTCGAACCTCCTGTGGGCAGCGTTCGGAATCAACCGTCCCGAATCGGGGAAACGTACCGCCCCCTCAGCGATGAACTGGCAGGAGATCGATATCTATGTCGCATCGGCAGAGGGGCTGTATCTCTATGATCCCAAAGCTCACAGCCTGAACCCAGTTGTTGCGGGCGATATCAGGGCACAGACCGGCCGTCAGCCATTCGTCACGGAAGCAGCGCTCAACCTCATCTATGTGGCTGATTTTTCGAGAACAGGGAACGCGGCACAAGAGCAATGTGATTTTTATTCAGCCTGCGACACCGGATTCATAAGCCAGAATATTTATCTGTTCTGCGCTTCCGAAGGGCTGGCGACAGTCGTGCGCGGGGGACTCGACAGAACAGCTCTTGCCGAAGCGATGAAGCTGCGGGAGGACCAGAAAATCATCCTTGCCCAGACAGTGGGGTACCCGAAAAAGTAATTACCAAAGGGAGATAACGTATAATACGATCTATTCAAAAGATTACAAAAAATTCAGGTTATATGACCAGCAGAATAAAATCTGCTGCAATGTTGTATCACAGGCGTCAGTATGTTAACGATTGAACTTTTCTCCATGGCCAGGGGACCAGGTACGATGAAAATAAACATGAAGATTCTTCTGGGAATCGCTATTATCATTGTCGTTCTCCTGTTCGGGTATGCCGACTACTATCTCTGGCGGCTCCTTTCCGCCGGCGCGGGAGTCGAGGCGAAAATGCTCTGTTCGGGCGTGTTCGTTTCGGGCCGGAGCCCCGAGTCCATCATGAACGAGGACCTCCACCATTCCGTGAATTATATCCGTCTGGAAGTCGATACAGCGAATCATGCGGTCACCGCGACGGCGTTCGGAGTCATTCAGCGCCGCGCACTGTTTCGCGAAGGGCTCGGCAGCACGCTTCTGGCCGGGTGTACCGAGGATGAATTACGGTCACAGGCAGATACCGGGAGGAAATCCACACCCCAGAATCAGAAAAATCTTCCCTGGCCTTCCGGTGACTTGATCGTGAGCGAGGACCTTCCGGCTGGGATCGACACTCAGAAGCTTAAATCCATCATGGACGAGGCATTTTCCGAACCGGACCCCAAACTTCACCGGCGGACACGGGCAGTTGTAGTCGTGTATGACGGCCATATCATTGCCGAACGATATGCCCCTGATTTTACGAAGGATATGCCCCTCCTCGGTTATGGCATGACACAGAGCGTGATGAATGCGCTCGCCGGAATCCTGGTCTGTCAGGGGAAGCTTTCCGTTCATGAGCCGGCGCCCGTACCCGAGTGGAGTTCTCCCGGCGACCCGTGCGGCGCCATTACCACGGATCAGCTTCTCAGGATGAGCAGCGGCCTGACATTCGACGATTCTCATCCTCCCCTTACCGACTCGGTCATCATGTTCGGAAGTCCCGATATGGCCGCTTATGCAGCCGGAAAGCCACTCGCAGCAAAGCCCGATACACGATGGGCTCATTCCAACGGAACATCGAATATCATTGCACGGATTATCCGCACCGCTGTCGGCGGGACACTGCCCGATTACTTTGCTTTTCCGCACAGCGCTCTCTTCGACCGTATCGGCATGCGCAGCGCCGTTCTGGAACCCGATGTGTCAGGAACATTCGTGGGATCGACATACATGTATGCAACCGCCCGCGACTGGGCGCGGTTCGGCCTTCTCTACCTGCAGGACGGCGTCTGGGAAGGAGAGCGTATCCTTCCCGATGGATGGGTTGCCTACAGCAAAACGCCGACTCCGACCGATCCTGCTGGAGAATACGGCGCGCATTTCTGGACCAATGCCGGAAGCGCCGCCCACCCCGGAAAAGGACAGTGGCCTCACCTGCCACCGGATGCTTTTTTCGCACTCGGTCACGATGGCCAGAGTCTTACGATCATCCCATCCCGAAAGCTCGTGGTCGTGCGTCTCGGGCTGACCAAGGAGCCGGAAGCATGGAATCTGGATTCGTTTATAGCCGGGATACTTGATGCGGTCGGAGAGTGATCCCATTCCGTATCATGCAGTGAAAAAGAGAGAGAAGACTGAGATTAAGACTTTAATCCGCGTAAACCTTTAATCCAGAGATAATAGCAGGGTAGTCCCAGGAGCACCGTAGCAATCGCGACCGAGGACTCGAACGGCCTGTTGATATACGCGACAACCATGAGGCCGAGGCTGCTTGCGAGATAAAAAACCGGGACAACGGGATATCCCCGCACTTTAACCGCCATACCGTCACCGATATGTTTCTTTCGCGCAATGAACACCCCCGCCACAGCAAGCCATGGGAATATGCTCAGGGCAAAACCGAGATACACGAGGAGCTGCTCGAACGTGCCAATCATTACCATGATCACGGCAAGTAATCCCTGAATAAGTATCGAGGTACCGGGAACACCGTAGCGCGGATGTACCCGTGAGGCAAAACGGAAAAACAGCCCGTCCCGCGCCATGGCGAAGTATACTCTCGGCCCGATCAGGATGAACGCGCTCAGCGAAGAAAGAAGGGCAATTCCGATCAATATGCTGAGAACGTCCCCCATCCATTCACCGAATGCTCTGACGGCGGCATGTTCGACAACGGTGATAACCCCCTGCATTTCGTTGTAGGGAACCGCATAAAAAATGAAGATATTGACCGCAAGATAGAGGATGATTACGATCACTGTTCCGAGAATCAGAGAAACGGGAAGCGTTTTGCGGGGCTCTTTGATCTCCCCGGCGATGTATGCGCTCGCGTTCCAGCCGCTGTATGCGAACATTACGAGCATCATGGCTGTTCCAACCGCCATACCGCCGGAACCGCCGCCGGCCTGATGTGAAAGGTTCGACAGCGAACCGCCGCCGAGTACGACCCCGGCAAGCGCCAGTCCGGATATGATGGTTATTTTCAGGACAGTCAGAAAATTCTGAACGATCGAGCCGGGGCGATGCCCAAGGTAATGGACGAGGGTAAAAACCACGATTATCGCAGCTGCTGTCACCTTTTTGACAAGATCGATCTGCGTATCGCCGCCGGGCATATCGCCTGTATGAAGTCCTGCATAAATATACGCCGAACATGCCATCGCCGATGCGGCTATCGGCGCCGAAAAACCGACAATAAAGCTCGTCCATCCGGTAAGAAAGCCCAGCACCGGATGATAAAGCCTGTTGAGATAGAAATACTCTCCGCCCTCTTCGGGCATACGGGTCGCCAGCTCCGCATAGCAGAGAGCGCCGGACACCGCAATCAGACCGCCAGCCAGCCAGCAGACAATCACCCAGCCGGGACCGGGAAGCATGGAAGCCATGATGCCAGAGGTCGTAAAAATTCCGGTGCCGATCATGTTCGCCACCACAATGGCTGTGGCGGTGAAAATTCCAAGCCGTCTGGTCATATAGATTCCACGGGCTGAATCTGTCATTCCCGACTCCCCGGATGTGCTATAAGTTTATGGATAGTTTTTCAATAATGTGAAAAAATATGATGATTTCAAATAATTTTTTGGTCATTCAATCAACTCATAATCGCTAATATATTGTGCGAGGGTTGTCATTCCCAAGAACGAAGTGAATTGGGAATCCAGTATTAACATCGCTCTGTCATAGCATGAGATGATGGATTCCCGTCCCGATTAACGATTCGAGGGTGACGTCTTTCACGGGAATGACACTCTATCGTAACGTGTTTTTCCTCTACTCCCGGTATGTCCTCCGCTTTTCGAAGAGGACAATGCTCATAATTGACAGACAGATTCCCACCAGCACAAAGATTGATGCCCCGGTGTACGTGAACAGCGCCCTGACCAGGTAATCCCTGTGCGGTGAATTTAAACCGAAATAAGGCACCGAAAATACCACAAAATATACCAGAAGAACAGCGTTAAAAATTCCCAGGAGAACACCGGGAATCTGATCGTTATATATGCCGAATACCCTGTATTTCCTCACCAGTACAGCGCACAGGTCATAGCTTATGAGATAGAGAGAATAGAAGAAAAGAACGACTCCGCTCATGACCATGAACGTCAGGAATATCGAGCTCAGTGAGGTTATATGCATGACTGTCATGAGTGTCAGGCAGTACAGCGCTGCAATCATGATCCAGAAAACCGGAACGATCATGAACCGTGCGATGCCGACATCCCGCACAGAAACGGGCAGCAGGACAAGCAGACGGTCCCGTCCTGTTCTGAATCGGTCGACAAACAGCGATATGGCGCACAGGGCCAACACGACCTCAGCCAGTGTCATAACACCGACAACATCCTTCAGAGGATCGCTGTCCCCTCCACTTTTAAAAAATGCGATAACAAGCCAGATATTCATTATAATGGTAAATATAAGTACAAATTTATAATGATATTTGAGCTCACCTTTAAGAATCCGAATCATGGTTTTTCTCCTCCTTAAGAATCTGAACGGCAATTTCATCGATGCTCATGCGATTTTCCATGATATTCTGCGCGCCGAGAGCCCTGAGCTGACTAAGTGTGGCTTCGCTGTCATAGCTGACCACATGGTGATCGCTGCCGGACTTATGAATGCTCACTGTCGCATCGAACCGGACATGCTCCTCCGCAAGCCTGAACGATATGGAGCGCCACCGGTCGGTAAGGTCATCCTTGGCGGTTCTCAGAACAACCCTGCCGTTTATGACGAATGCAAGCTCGTCCGCAAGCCTGCTTATATCCGAGAGAATGTGCGTGGAGTAGAAAATGGCGCGTTCGCCGGTTTCCATCATCTCAAACAGCACATCGAGCACTTCGCTTCTCACTACAGGATCGAGACCGGAAGTCGGCTCGTCGAAAAGCAGGAGCTTCGGTGAGTGGGCAAGAGCGGCAATCAGGGACAGCTTGACGCGGTTGCCGCGCGAGAGCTCTTTCGCCGGTTTGTTGAGCGGTATATCGAACCGCCGCGCCAGATTCGCCGCAACCTCGTCCGACCAGTCAGGATAAAACTGTGCAATAAACTTCAGGTTCTTCTCCCCCGACCACTTCTCATAAAATACGTGCTCATCACCGACATACCCGATATCGTATTTCCAGTCCGGTTTCCGGGGATCATTGGGACGTCCGAAGATTTCGATGCGCCCGCCATCCGTCTTCACCAGACCGACAAGACAGTGGAGTGTTGTCGATTTACCCGAGCCGTTCGGACCGATAAATCCGAGAACCATGCCGGGCTCAAGCTCGAGATTGAGCGGCCCGAGCTGAAATCCGGGATATTTCTTGATGGTATCGATACACTGAAAGGCTTTATTCATCGCTATCAACTCCCTTCATGGCCGATGTATTTTTTTGTAATATCCAATCAACAATTCCGGTCAATTCCTTATATGTAAGTCCGTCCGCCAGCGCTTCGATAATAAGCGGTTCAAGATTTTCATGGATTCGCTGCAACGCCATTTCCTTTTTCCTGTTTTTTCCGAGATCGGAAACAAAGAAACCCTTACCTCGCCGTGAATGAATGAGCTCCTGACGGACGAGCTCTTCATAAGCGCGCTGCACGGTGATCACACTGATATGATGTTCCCGCGCAAACGCCCGTATCGAGGGCAGGTCGGCTCCGGCAGGCAACTCGCCGATAAGGATTTTCGCTCTGATCTGCCTTATAATCTGCTGCTGAAGAGGTTCAGAAGACAGATCGGTTAAATTGAGTAACATAAGCACCTCTCTCTATGATTGAGCCGTTACCGTGTTTTCATCATCTTGAACAATGTTGACTTCGACGGTTTGTATTTACTGTGCTTACTCAATATATACAGTATTACCACATTGTCAAGCATTTTTTTATCTGGTTATAAAAATATTCGACTTCGGAAGGGTCATTCAATACAAAACATTCTGAGGAGAAAATGCGGATTTTTCATGTCGGAGAGAACAAAAAAGACACCCGATGGGGGGGTTTTTCACCGGATGACAGGCGTTTCAGGCTATTGTGGCGAGCAGGTTTCCGGCCGAGGTGATAACCATCAGGTATATCAAACTAATCCAGACTATTCCCGCGGCGATTATCAATGCTTTCAATTTCATGATTTCCTCCTTCTGCTCTTTTATCCACTTTCACTTATGACAACAGAATCATTCCGAAAAGGTTACAGAGAAAACATATTATGACATGATTAATATGATTGTATTTAGTTGGGGAAAAAGCAGATGCGGTTATTATAGCTGATAATAAAGGCAGAAAATGGGTCAGGAGTGCTGTCATACCCTTTAATCATGTCATGTAAAGAAAAAACTATATTTGACATGATTTACATGATTGTATTTGAATAAAAAGAAAGATGCTGCGTACCATTATTATGGCAGCAACTGCAATAGAAGGCAGGAAATGGAACAGGAAGGATGATTCCATGACGAACTGATTATATTACAATCGATTAATACAAATCAGAAAATGGATGGATACAAGCTGTCGAAAATCAGATCACGAAAAAATACTATTTTACGCATTCATATCATGAATATGGTTTTTTATTGCCCGTACATCGTTCATTTTTTAAAATAAATGTTCACTTTTCGGGAATTATTCAGGTTGAGAATCCGTCTCATATGACATAAAGTTGAAAGAGAATAAAAAAAACAACCCCCAAAACGGAGTATTTATGACAGCAGACACTAAACCTCACTTGGCGTACATCGATAACATACGGATTCTGCTTATTTCACTCATCGTTCTTCTGCATCTTGCAATAACCTATGGCGCACCCGGCGGCTGGTACTATAATGAGGTCAGGTTCGACGATACGGACACCCTGTCAAGGCTCGTGTACATATTATATAATGCAACGGTACAGGCATTTGCCCTGGGTTTCTTTTTCATGATTTCCGCTTATTTTACTCCCGCATCGTATGACCGTAAAGGCGCCGGATCGTTTCTCAGGGGACGGTTCTTGCGGCTGGGAATCCCCCTCTTATTTCAAATCATTGTGATAGAACCCGTTCTCATTTACACCCTATGGGGAAAAGGCCGCCCTTTCCTGAAATTTATCGGCGATTATGTCAGAAACGCCCGATCACTTGGTGTGGGACCTCTGTGGTTCGTGGAAACTCTGTTGATCTTTGCCGTACTCTATGGTCTGTGGCGGCTGGTGACGAAATCCCCCGCCTCCCAGCCGCGTAAAAATACCGATGTGCCGGGAAATATGGCGATGGCTGTCTTTGCGCTGACCATAGGAATCATCTCGTTTATCGTCCGCATATGGCTCCCTGTCGGCTGGACAAACAAACTGCTCAATCTTCAGTTCCCCCATTTTACACAGTACATCAGCTTCTTTATTATCGGAATCGTTGCGTATCGAGGTAACTGGTTCGAGCGGCTGACGGATAAACAGGGCAGGTTGTGGTTGATCGTTACGGCGATTCTCCTGGGGCTGTTCCCCGGTCTTATATATGTCGGTGGCGTGCTGGGAGGTATTCAGTCTTTTATAGGCGGTCTGACCTGGCAGTCTTTTTCTTATGCGGTGTGGGAGCAGTTTGTATGTGTGGGAATGGTGACCGGTCTTTCCTTCCTGTTCCGGAAAAGATGCAATATGCAGGGACCGCTCGCAAAAGCACTGTCCGCAAGTGTATACACTGTGTATATCTTTCATGCGCCGGTGCTGATTTTTCTTTGTCTGGCACTCAAAAACATCACTCTGTATCCGCTCCTTAAATTTGTCGTGGTTGCGCCGATAGCACTGTCATTGTGTTTCCTGCTTGCCACCGGCATCAGGAAACTACCTCTCGCCAGAAGAATTTTGTAAATGTATCTATCCCGATCTATGCACAAAATCTAACAGAGCGCGGATTTTCGCGGATCGGACGGATTTTCTTGGATTTTTATTTTTTATCTATATCTTTTAGATGTTAACGTTTAATAATTGTTAATGACAGTATAAATAATATGTTATATATTTATTTGTATCTTCGTGTCTTCGTGGTTAAATATAGGGTATCTCTAAAAATATAAAAAATGATGCCTGTTTTCCCGGAACGGCAGTGTACGTATAAGATTTTCCGGTAAATCCCCCCGCCGACTTTGTCGGCGACCCCCTTATCGAAGGGGGTATAAACCATTGAGGCGCAATCAGTACCGTTCCCCCTTAATAAGTGGGATGTCCGAAGGACAGGGGGATCAGGAGCACCACAATACACACAATAGTACCGGAATAGTTTCATCCTGCGTATATTTTTAGAGGCTGCCTATAGTCATGAATAACATTCATGACTATAAATAGTCACAACGAAGGATGAAAAATGTATGCAGGCTGCATATGGATTCCCGATTAAAGATTCGGGAATGACGGTGTTCCAGAGACTCCCGACGCCAGACCGGGGCTTCAGAACCGGGAACCATAGGTGCATTTTCAGATAAATCCGGGCTATCACGAACAGCATGCTGTTCATCTATCAGACATTGATGGAACGCCCCTCGACAGCACGCATGACATCGAGCACCATTTCAGAAAGTGTCGGATGGGCATGAATCATCGAAGTGATATCACCCGATTTCAGCCCTGATGCTCTGGCAAGCAGGAGCTCGTGGATAAGCTCCGTAGCGTTATGGCCCACGATATGAGCGCCAAGAATATCCTTCGTCTCCGGGTTGTACAGCACCTTTACAAAACCATCCGTCCGCTCGATTGCCACAGCTTTGCCGCTTCCCTTGTAAGGGAAAACGGCTTTCCGAAAAGCAACACCGTTTCTCTGCGCATCGGATTCGGTCATGCCGAAACTGCCAATCTGGGGCTCGGTGTAGACCGCCGAGGGAATCGTAAGGGGATCGAGTGCCGGCTCGGGATGAAGACCCGCGATGTACTCCACGGTGATTTCGGCCTCCCTCGATGCGACATGGGCGAGGAGCGGAGTCGACACGACATCGCCGATGGCAAACACACCATCGGCGGCGGTCAGGTAATAATCCCCCACAGGTATGAATCCCTTCACGGTATCGATTCCGATGTCTTCAAGCCCGATACCATCGGTGTTGGGAGTTCTGCCAGCGACCACGAGAACCTTGTCCGTCTCGACGGTTTTTTTGTTTCCCTCCGTGTTCTCGAGCGATACCGATAACGTTCCGCCCGACTTTTCAAGGGAGTGTGCGCGGGTTCCGGTCAGAGCGGATATGCCTTTCCTGCGAAAGGATCGTTCGAGCACGGCGACGGTTTCGTCATCCTCACGGGGAAGTATGTGGTTCATCATTTCGACAAGACAGACCTCGACGCCGAACGCATTCATGATATAGGCGAATTCACAGCCGACAGCTCCGGCGCCTAGAATGATCAGCCTCCGGGGAAGCTCCTGCAGGAAAAGCGCCCCTGTCGAAGTGAGAACACGATCCTCATCGAATGGAAAACCCGGAATCTCCAGAGGACGCGAACCTGTGGCGATAATGATATTTTTCCCCTCGATCCGGGAACCGTCATCGAGAGATACCGCGCGAGGGGAAACAATCCGTGCAGCCGCATGAATGAGCGGCACATTGTTTTTCTTCAGGAGGTACTGAACGCCCATCGACAGCATATCCGCGGCTTTCCTGGATTTCTCATAGACCCTGTGGTAATCGAATCCCCCTGTGTCAACGGCGACCCCCATGCGTTCCAGCTCCGAGCGGGACAGAAAAATCCCGGCCTGATGTATGAGACTTTTCGTGGGGATGCATCCGACATTAAGGCAAATCCCGCCCGGTTTATCCTTCTCGATAACGCAGGCTCTCAGTCCAAGCTGTGCCGCCCTTATTCCCGCCACATATCCGCCGGGACCCGACCCGATAATAATGACATCATATTCAGCAGTAGCGTTCATTGTTTTATTCCTGTATTTTTGAGGTTTGACTAATCGAGATACATTTTCAATTACATGGCAATCCCGTACTGTACATATTTAGGCAACTTTCCGTACAAGATACAAGAAAAAAACCTGTCATCAATGAGAATCACTCCAAAAAACTTTTTAAATCCTGATTATCAAAACAGTACCGGAAAAATTCCCCCAATGCACGTTTATCAAATACTGTTTTCTTTTTCCCGGGGACTTTTGTATGTTCACAGACAGATTTTTGGAAAAGATAAATCGCTTAATCCCTTTTTTCAGCTAATATGGAGGAGATTATATGCCGATTACATCCCGATTACTCGTTTATAATTTACGGGAAATCATTGTCCCGGTTTTCTGTTTTACGGTGCTGTCTTGTGCGAGTATTCTTTCCGCTCAGCCCGCTCCGGAGGCATTGACTGTTTTCACGAAGCCGCCGGTCGAGGGTAAACGGATCACACCATACCTCCGGTATCAGGTCGACACGGCATGGAAATGTGATGAACTGCGGAGAGCACGGCTTGCCTCCATCCGTACCGAAGCGGATTTACTCCAGTTTCAGCGCGAAACCCGCGAGAACCTTCTCGATGCAATCGGCGGCCTGCCCGATTCTAAAACACCGTTGAACCCCCATATAACCGGCACGTTGAACATGGACGGATACCGTATCGAAAAGCTGGTTTTTGAAAGCCTGCCTGGTTTTCATGTCACATCGCTTGTCTATGTGCCTGACGGCCCGACTGTCCGGAGACCGGCGGTGCTTGTCGCATGCGGCCATGCCCCGACAGCGAAATCGTATCCCGCATACCAGAAACTGTGCGGCCGTCTCGCAAAAAGAGGGTATATCGTCCTCTGCTGGGACCCCATAGGACAGGGCGAACGCAGTCAGTTCTTCGATCAGGGACGCGCCGACAGCAGGTACAACAGGGTATGCGGCGAACATGCGGTGCTTGGCAATGCAGCCTATCTTGCAGGGGCGAACCTTGCCCGGTGGGAGGTCTGGGACGGCATCCGCGCCCTCGATTATCTCTATACCCGTCCGGATGTTGACAGCACACGGATATCGCTCACCGGCAGCAGCGGCGGCGGATTCCAGACCGCCTTCATCGGGGCGCTTGAAACCCGTATCGGAGTAGTCGCTCCATCGTGTTACATCACTGCCCTGCCGATGAGAATGAACAACCGGATATTCGTCGACCCGGACAGCGATCCTGAACAGGATGTGTATCGAATGATTTCCTCGGGCATCGATCATCCGGGTCTCATGCTCCTTGTCTTTCCGCGGCCACTGTTCCTGAGCGCGGCGATCGAGGACTTCTTCCCCATCGAGGGAACACGCAAGAGCTACCGTGAGATCGCAGCACTTTACAACATATTCGATATTCCGGAGCGAATTGCTATATCCGAAGGTTTTCACAGCCATGAGTATTCCGATCACAATCAGAACGAAGCGTTTGCTTTCATAGATTCGTTCAACGCCATGCCGGTGCACGCGGGGCTCGATTCGACACGGGTGCTCACTGATCAGGAGCTGTGGTGTACACGTTCCGGGCAGGTTCTCACCGAGTTTACGAACGGCAAGAACCTCATGGACATCATCAGGGACTATTACCATGAGCGTAAAGGGTCTCCGAAGGTCAGCCTCGAATCGGTTTATTACGGCGATTATTATCCCGGGATACGGACATGGCCGGTGGTCCGTTCTGACGGCAGGCTGCCCCTCGATACGATCGCATGGGAAAAAACGGGAAGCACAACCACGAACGATGTGGTGATCGACCATTACCTTATCCATCACAGCGGGCGGCTTACAATACCTCTCCTCCATATCCGCCGTCAGAACGATAAAGGCGACCGGGTGCTCCTGTGGTTCACATCGCGGGGAAAGGTCACGCAATCTGACTGGCAGACAGTAATGAAGTATCTCGATACCGGATACCAGGTCGTTTCATTCGATTTTCGGGGGCTCGGAGAAAACACGATGCTTTACCGGGTTCTTTCGATCGATGATCCCTCGCTGGCAAAGATTGATTTCGCAGAGCAGTACTTCAGCCCTATTTCAGGCGTTCTGGCCAACTATATCTATAACTCGTTACTCACCGGCAGACCCTATTTTCTCCAGATGATCGAAGACGCGGAAATAACCGCCCGGTTTGTCAGCGAGAAGCTCGGCGCCCGGATATGGATAACCGCTCCCGGAGACGCATACACTCTTGCATCGTACATAGCCGATGTTTTTCCCGGAGTGAAACTTCTTGAGGACCGGAACGAATCGGTTCTCCGGTGGTCGACGATCATCGAGGAAAAACGGGAAACATGGCCGATACAGAACCTCCTGCCTTTCGGGGCGTATATACGGTAAACTGTCACTTTTTCCGGTTCTGATATGGACCATGAGGTAATTCATGCCTTTTTTTATCATCATTGCAATCGGTATTTTTACGCTGATTTATGGATATGTAGGCTGGAGAATCATCATTCCTCTCCATCTTTCCTTTCTGTGGAATATTATTCTCTGGTCAGCGCTCGTGCTCTGTATTTTCATGCCGCTCCTCGCCATGTTCCTGAGATTGAGCGGGTACAAACCCTTTTGGAGCACGATCATTACCTGGATTGCATATGTGACTCTCGGATTATTCACCATAATTTTCCCCCTGCTCGTTTTCCGTGACATCGCCCTCCTTCTGGGCGAAGCTGTCCATAAAATCGTCATCTTTGTAATGCATACGGTGAAGGATGACCCAAAAATCTTGGTACCCGACAATCCCGACCGTCACCGCTTCCTCGTCAACGCCCTCAACATGGGTATCATCGGTTTGACGGGGGTTCTGGCAGGATATGGCCTCTACGAGGCAAAACGAACCCCGGGAACTAAAAGGGTCGCCATGCTCGTACACAATCTCCATAAGGACCTCGAAAAACTCACGATAGTTCAGATTACCGATTTCCACGTCGGCGAGACCGTCACACGGCCGTTCGTACAGACCATCGTGGACGAGGTCAACAAACTCGCGCCGGATATCATCGTTTTCACCGGCGACCTTGCGGACGGTACGGTCGAATCACTCCGTGAGGATGTGGCGCCGCTTGCCGGTTTATCAGCTCCATACGGCGTTTTCTTCGTCACCGGAAACCATGAATACTATTCGGGAGTCAAGGCATGGATACAGGAAATACGGAGATTAGGAATGACAGTCCTTCTCAACGAACACAGAATGATACGGTATGGCAACGCCCGTATTCTCCTGGCGGGAGTGACCGATTACGAAGGCGGACGGTTTTTCCCCGATCACACATCGAGTCCCGAAGCCGCTCTGGCGGGCGCAGATCAGAGTGATGTAAAAATACTACTTGCCCACCAGCCGAGGAGTATTTTCAAAGCAGCCCGTGCGGGATTCGATATCCTTATCTCCGGGCATACCCACGGTGGGCAGTATTTCCCCTGGAATTTCTTTGTGGGTTTGCAGCAGCCCTATACCCATGGACTCCACCGCCATGAAAATACCTGGATATACATCAGCCGCGGGACAGGATACTGGGGTCCGCCTTTCAGAATCGGGCAGCCTTCGGAGATTACGGTTATCACCCTGACCGGACAGGAAAAAAACGGGATGTAAGTGTAGAAAAATAATGAAAAATTATTCTGAGGAAGGTATATATGAATAAAAATACTCTTTTTAGGCTGGAAGTATTATAAGATATTCTATATCTCATTGTATTTCAAGGAGTTTTTCCATTAATTTATAGACGGTTGAACCATTATTCTCCGGCCACAATCCATTTCTTGTTTGATCAAGCTTTTTTGCATTTTCAATAGCATACTTTACTTTATCAACAAATTTTTTTGGATCATATGTACTTTTATCATATTGGGGATAATGGTTTTTCAAAAGATGTATACACTTATCTTGAATTCTTATGGTACATTTTAGTTTTGGTTTTTTTTCAAAATGAAGAAGCAACCAATACTCAAAACATGGATTACTGGCAGCATATCCAAATTCATATTTTTTACATAGATTTCCTGCTTCAGTCAGTTGTATCGCTTGGATATCTTTTGTTTCTGGTGATAACTCAGTATCGACAACCACCCATATTTCATCACCTTTCTTTAAACTGCCTTCTTCCTTCTTTTTATAGTTTTTAGCAGCTTTAACGACAGAATTAGGATCTGTCCCGACTCTTTCATCAATTATTTTAATACGGATATTATCAGAATTGAATTCATTAAAATATTTTGGTTCTGTTTCCTTACCTTCTGACGATATAATAAATACTTTCTTTTGTTCTCTATTAGATCGCCTTCGTGAAAGAGGTCTTTTAAATGAACTCATCAATCATTCCCCTTCTTTTGCCCAATGTCTTTAGAAATAGATAACATAGCATTAGAGGGAAGCACAATATTCGGAATTCCGTCAAATCTACCAATTAGGTAGTCGTTACGTAATCTTTTATCTTTCCTGACATTTTTGAAATCGCTTAATGAAGATAGTTTAGTGGCACCGTGCTTATCCCTTTCAGTAAACCATATTTCGTCTCTTCGAAATATAATCTGATCCAGAAGCATAACATCATGAGTAGTAAAAATCAACTGAGACCTTGAATTTTCGTTACAACATGACAGATAAGCTTTCAATAATTTTTGGGTTAATAAAGGATGTAAACTTCTGTTAAACTCATCAATAATAATAACTCTATTAAGTTTCTTTTTGCAAAGAAGATAAAAAGCAGGTAACAGATCAATCAAACGTTCTGTCCCATCGGATTCCTCACCAAGGCTGAATTCAATAGAGTCTCCCGATTCGTCAATATGTTTTGTTAATTTTTGAAGTCCAATATAATTATCTTTATTCTTATCTATTCTTAGGCTTTTTAAGTCAATTTTAAAAGATTTAAGTATGTCTGCGTCTATGAATCCTTCAGAATTTTCAATAATTTTTTTAGGTATCGAAACTTCATTTATTTCAAAAGATGATAAACCAGTATCTAGTTGTTGTAACAAGTTACTTAGATACTCTATCATTTGTTTGTTTGATGAATATTTTTTTGAAAAAAGATAACTAGCTTCAGGACTTATTATTATAAGTTGAATAAACCAATCATATACTGATTGCAAAATATCTAACTCTTTATGTTCTTCTATTCTTATATCATTTACATTGCTAAGATAAAGCTTATTTGAAAGTGTACTATCTGCAATAAAATCTATATATTGTTTTGCATTAGCAACACCATTAGTTATTCCCCAAGCAGGATAGTTAAAATCATATTTATTTTTTTCACGTGTATAAATCTTTTTTGATGTTTTCTTTCCAATATTAAATAACCATTCACGCTTAACTTCTTCAGAAGTTATCTCAAAACCATATTCATAAATATTTTCATTAAGAAGTATCTGAAAAACAAATTTCGATGGATTTTTCATTGTTTCAGAACTAAGCTTAAATGGTTTTACTTCGATTTTTTGGTCTTTAGATATTCCTGAAAGAATATATTCACGTGCAAAACCAATAGCCTTTACAAAGTTTGATTTTCCAGAGGCATTACCTCCGAATAACTCCGAAACCGGCAAAATCATTTTATTATAGTTGTTTAATTTTGCAACACGCTCAGAGTGTTGGTCCTCTCTTCCATTTGCAATCATCGAAAAATGTATTTCTTCCTTGAAAGAAAGAAAATTTTCTACAGAAAAAGAAATAATCATTTTATACCTCTCTCTTTAATAATTCAGAGAATATTTCTCGTATTTTGCCCTATATATAACCAATTTAAACCTTTTTTTATAATATTCAAGAGATATTTTCACTATAAACATATTTTTTCTTACGTTGATTTTTAGCCAGATCTATTCATAAGATTTATGGCAACCTCTATTATTCTCTCTGTGGAAGCAAGGATGAAAAATCCTCCATGATTTATAACCGCCTGATTACTATAACTATCTGACATTCATTTATAGTGCTTTATCCAATCATCTATTTCAAATATTCCTAAAACTCCGTATATTCCCCGAAGACAACGACATGACAGCTGATATTTATAACAAATAACCGGATGTATTGACCGAGGAGCCGACAATGAATCTATTACGCGTATTCATCCTTGCCGCATTGTTCCTTATGCTTCCATATCACCGGGTTATAACGGCTCAGGGGAAAACCGCCGGCACGGTCAAGCTCCGGGCACTCAAACCGGAGGAAATCCTGTCGAAGCTTGACCTGACCAAGCCGGGGCTCGAAGCGGTAAAAACGGCCTACGAAAAAGGCAACCGTCAGGCAGCCCTCACCGGACTCCTGACATATTACCGTAACCTCTACCCTCTTCCGGATACCCTGCAGGGCGGCAGAGAAGCCGATCTGAGTAAGGCCGACCAGATAGTCCGGCACGTGTTCCAGTGGGGACCTTACGAAGCCGCTGATTACGGCGATTCCATGAACTGGGAATGGGACCCGCGGGGAGACATCGAATGGGTAGCGGCCGTGTACCGGTTTTACTGGGCGCTGCCGCTTGCGGATGCCTACCGGGCAACCCGTGACGAGCGATATGCACGGGCGTTTGTCGATCTTACAGGCGACTGGATCGCCAAGCATCCCCTCGAGAACCATGAGAAAACCCACCCGGTATACACATCGTGGCATGGTTTTGCCTGGCTCGACATCCAGACCGGCATCCGTGCGACGAACCTGTGCACCGTATTTAAAACCATGGTGCATTCAAAGGCTTTCACTCCTGAATTTCTTGCTGTTTTCCTCGCAAGCATGTACGACCACGAAATTAAAACCGAGTTTCTGCCTATGGGCGTGGTTCACAACAAGGCCATTTTCGAGCAGCGCGGATTCGTCAATGTCGCCTATACGTTCCGCGAATTCAGGGATTCCCGGAGATGGATGGAGCTCGCGGTGCAGCGGACAGAGGAAAATCTCCTCGCGCAGACCACGGGGGACGGAGTCCAGCGTGAATGGTCTGGAGGTTATCACCTTGGCGTGCTGAGAGATGCAGTGGAAATCATGGGGCGCGCTGAAACGTTCGGTATACCCGTTTCCGACCGATATCACGACCGGGTGAAAAAAATGTACGACTACATCTTCGCTGTCGCGACTCCCGACCTCGGATGGGCGATGTTCGGCGATGTGAGCAGACCCTATCCGTCCGACACCGACCGTTCTCACCAGCCGTTCTACCGTACGCTCATCGAGGCGACCGAGCTCTTGGGCGATCCGAAGTACGATGCCCTCGCCCGGCTCGACAGAGCGCACCTTCCGGCGCAGACCAGCTATGCTTTCTCCGAGGCGGGAATGTATATACTGCGGAACGACTGGGGGCCCGATCAGATTTATTTCGCTCTCCACTGTTCTCCGCCCGCCATTTCGAGCCATGATCAGCCGGACAACGGAACATTCGAGTTGTATGCATTCGGACGGTGGCTCATGACCGATACGGGCTTTTTCACGTACGGCCACGATCCCGATAAACGGGCATGGCACCGTCAGACCAGCGTACACCAGACTCTGACGGTCGACGGGAAAGATACGAAGGTGGACGGAAGGCTACTCCTCTGGTATCCATCGCAGAGTTTCGACGTTGTGGTGGTCGAAAACGGCTCCTATGAAAACCTCACCCACCGCCGGACGATATGGTTCATCGACAGATCGTTTTTCGTCCTTCTCGATGAGGCAATCGGGAATATGAAGGGCGTGCCGGAGCTCCATTTTCAGCTTGCGGAAGGAAAAGCGCAGGTCGATACGGACCATAAACGCGCGGTAACCTCATTCGACGATGCGAATGTGCTCGTCTGGGAAAATCCCGCGGCCCCGGTTACCGTAAAAGAGGAAGAGGGCTGGTTTGCATGGCAGTACGGTTCACGGCTGCCGAGAAAGGCATTGTGCTACGAGTATACCGGCTCAGCGCCTGCCGTTTTTCTGACATTGCTCGTCCCGTTCAGGGGAACCGAAATCCCCGAGGTTTCGGCGCTACTGCCCGATACGGTCAAGGCAGGTGCAGACAGAATCGAGGTGGAAGTCCGCGCATTCGGGAAAACATGGCTGGCGGGCCGTGACCTGAAAGAACGGAAAGCCTGGTGTACACCGAAGAAATGATGAAATATCAGGATGGTTTCGGGCAGGTTTATATTTTACATATAGATAATTGATGACAGATGCTGAAACAAATTCAGCATGACAGCGCTTATGTCACCCTGAATTTATTTCAGGGTCTATTACATTATAAAATTATGCTATAGCAGATTTTTCAATCAATGACAAAATTTTGTGTCACTATTCACGGGGGAAGTCTTTTGCGTATTTTGTGATCCACT
The DNA here is from genome assembly GCA_021372535.1 of bacterium. Taxonomy (NCBI): domain Bacteria; species bacterium. The sequence goes on along the minus strand of JAJFUH010000050.1, from coordinate 58,515 downwards.
CGGTGGCGGCCTGCTCGCCGGTGAGCTTACGGCCTTCCTTCTTCAGAACCTCCTGCTTGTACTCCTCGATATAGCATACCTGTTCTACCATGCGGACACGGTATTCAACATCCGTTTCCCTGAATTCAACGCCGATGTCGTACTGATCTCCGTTCTTGCGGCACCAGACAACAATACCCTCGGCCTGAAAAACCGGTTCACGGATCGGGATGCTGATATTGATTACGGACCCCTGTTTTATATAGACTCCTGACCGAAAGGACAAGCCACCATGACTGACGTTGTACAGATAGTCCTTTCTATGGGCAACGACATCCTCGAGATCGTAGTGAATCGGTATATCGGAGGGATGACGAATAAACTGGCGCATTTCTTAAATTTCCTTTTTACGATGTTATTCCAAGTTATGGTGATGCATGTTACTATATCGAATCAATGATGATAGATACTAAAATAAATTCAGCATGACGTACTGATCATACATCCGTTACCCTGAACTTGTTTTAGAGTCTATACTATATAAAATGAACGTCCGGGTCTTATTTCAATGATTGACTCTTGGTATATATCCCCTTTTTCTTTAACGCCCGATACTATCGAATCGTTTCACGCAACGAGGTGAACCGGTATCCCTTTTTTTCAAGCCCGGTTATGAGCGAATCGAGCCTGTTGTAGAACTTGTCGGTTCTCCGGGGATCGGTGCCGAAATGAACGAGCAGGATCGTGCCGTTCAGCCCTGAAGCATCATGCGCCTCGAAATCCATGAGCCGTTTGTAGAGGTCATCGCTGCTGTAATACGGCCCGCCCTCGACCGGAATCGTCCAGTCCTGATTCACCCAGGTCTCCGGCGTCAAATTTATCAGCTTTAACCCGTACTCACTGCACCAGGAACTTATAGTATCGTTGTACCACTCGTACGGAGGCATGAAATAAGGAGCATCCTCTTTTGTTATGCCGAATTTCGCCATTTCGGCATAATTCCCTTTGAGGTCGGTCAGGAATTCCTCTTTCGCAACGAGCGTCGAATCCCTGTTTTCCCATGGAGCATAAAGAATATGTTTGTCCGAATGGGCGCCGATATACATCCCGTCCTTTTTCAGAGCCCGTATGATGGGGGCGAATTTTTTATTACGGTAGAAATCACCGGTGAAGAAAAACGCCGCCTTGATTCCATGCCTGTTGAGCACCGTCCTGATTGTTTCGTACCCGTCCACAAACTCGTGCGCGGTAAAAACGAGATTTATCTCTTTCCTGGCCGGGTCGGTGCGGACGATTCCACCATATTCGTACACAAGACTCGAATTACTCCGATTTTTCATCCCGTCCTTCTGCATGGCAGAGAGATAATAGGTCAGGCTCGCCGTGCCATCCATGGTTGGTTCATTCGTCGAGTAATCGCCGTAATCGTCATGATAGACCGCAAGGTCGGACTGAAACTCGGAATATTCGTCACCGCCGTGCATCTCGATACCGATCAGGCTGTTGAAAATCGACGCATACACGGGGCCGTCAACGAGCCCGCCGTACACCTGATAACCATAGACAGCCGAAAAGGCTGAATGGGTGTCTTCAGGATAATCCCCGTGAGCGGGAAGCCCGACAATCATGCTTGTTCCCCAGGGATTGCAGCCGAAAAGCCAATCCCGCATCGCGGCTTCCATCTCCGCATAGGTTCTGTCCCCTGTTACCTCGCCATACAGGCGGCACTGGGTGATAAGAGCCGCCACGAGGTTGTTCGAACACCAGATGTACGGAACACCCATGAGAAACATATTCCCTCTCCCCTTCTCATACACCGCATCGAGACCCTTCTTCATGAACGAGGCAGATTCCCGCGCATCCGCACTGTCACCTGACCCGGCCAGATGGTAATGGCCGAGATTGACGAAGGGATACCATTGGTAATGACGGGCGGTGTCATGACCCATCCAGGGAGTGACCGGCTCGATCCTGCCGTAATCATACGCTTCTTTTCTGTGTTTTTCCTCACCTGTCAGCGAAAAGACCTCGTACGCGGCGAGCTCCATGTCATCGGTCCAGTTGTCCTCCTCATAGAAATAAGGTGCCCGGCCGGGAGCGGTCTGACAAACACCGGGATACCTCATACCATAATCGTACGCATCAACCGCTTTTATACGGAGCATCTCTGCATAACCGGGATCGTACTGTTTCAGCAGCTTCGAGCCAAGGGCAAAAGCCGAGGCGTATTTACCGGAGGCGGAAGCAATTCCCGTCGTCCTGTTCTTGTGCTCGAAAACGCCCTGAGGACTCCCGGTTATATAATATACGGGACGTTCGAGCCCCTTGCCGTAGAACGCCGAATCCCGCGACGGGAGGCGGAATCCAACGTGGTCGCGGTCATCGGCGATCTGGTTGAACATGATATTCTTGCCCGGATTCATTTTGGCAAGCCAGTCAAGTCCCCATTTCGCTTCATCGAGAATATCGGGAATACCGTTCGGGCCGGGGTCGCCGTTCCTGTCGAAACGGTCGCCGAACGATCCGGGATTCTGCTCGTATGCAAACAGCATCTGGTATGTCGCGTTCGCGGAAGTGGTCACATACTGGAGGTAATCGGATGCATCGTGCCATCCTCCCGTTACATCGATGTGGGTCGAATCCCGTGTGGGATGGTAGATGATGAAGCCGTCATGAGTATGGCAGGAATCCCTGAGGCAGGGATTGTACCCGCACTGCTGCTGGCGCATGTAATTGAGGAGATAATCAGCGGTACCGTCGTACACATCGTTCGAGATTCTGAAATGGGGAGACTGCACGCCGCCAGCGCTGACATAATATGCCCCTTCCCGTGAAAATGCGGAGAAATCGAGACGATAACCATTCGAAAACGCGCCATAGGGCCCATACTCCGCCGGGCTTGTTTTCGGGACATAGACAATCTCTCCGGTAAGGGCATCGCGGAGATCGAACGATGTAATCCGGGCGGAGTTTTTACTGACAAATACGGCAACCTTAATCGATTCGGGAAGATACCCGAGCTGGTTAATCCGTATCCAGCTTTGAGCTTCGATACCTTTCCCCGATAAACACAAAAGTGTCATGATGACGGTAATGGAGCAGAGAATGGAATTCCTCATAGCACGGATTCTCCGATTTTCAGAAATATATCGATCCCTGATTATTCATGAAAATATTTAACCACAAGAGTATAATGCGGTATAATCGATTATTAATACTATCCTGAGCTACAATCAATTGTCGATACAAAAAATGTATAAAAAAATATCATATCAGCGTAAATCCGCACAATCCGCGTTCTATTATAATTCAATAGCATGGGCTATTTTCTCTCATCCCGCACGTTCGCCGCGATCTTTTCAACCTCGCGCCAGACGCGGAGCAGATTTCCGCCCCAGATTTTTTCGATGTCTTCACGGGAATATCCGCGCCGTACGAGCTCGACGGTGACATTCATGCATTCAGAGGCATCGTTATACCCGGGTATTCCCCCGCCGCCATCAAAATCGGCGCCTATGCCGACATGATCGATTCCGATGAGATTGACCGCATGATCGATGTGATCCGCGAAACTTGCAAGGTTCGCCTCCTCCGCCGGTTTTTTCACATAGCCCCCGTATGCGACGACCTGGATGACACCGCCGTTCCCCTTGAGAGCCCGCAACTGGTCGTCGTCAAGGTTACGCTCGACATCACACACGGCGCGGCAGCCCGAATGGGACGCGATAACCGGCGCCTTCGACACGGAAAGGGCATCGTAAAACGAGTTTATTGAAACATGCGAAACATCGACCATCATGCCGAGCCTGTTCATCTCCTGGACGACCTGTTTGCCGAAATCGGTCAGGCCGCCGAATTTCTCCGCCGGAATTTCCTTCGATCTATTGGAGGAATCACCCAATTGATTGTACCCCATATGGGTGAGCGTTATATACCGGGCGCCGAGATCATAAAACTCTTTGACGCGGGCGATGTCCATGCCGAGCGGGAAACCGTTCTCGATACCTATCGCGGCAACGAGCTTGCCTTTTTTGTTGATCCTGACCACATCATCCGGTGTTAAAGCGAGTTCGATGAGGTCCCCGTTCAACTCTTCACACATGCGGTGAATAGCCCCGAAGAGCAGCAGGGCTGTTTTATATGCCTCGGCATACTCTGCCTCCGTGAGCTCTTTCTGGCCGACCCACACGGCAAAAAAGACCGCATCGAGACCGCCCTCTCGCATCTTGACGAGATCGACCTTGCGGTTTTCAAGCCGTTTGCCTAGATCGAGCACATCCTTTTCAGGGTCTATTTCAAGATCGACATGGGTATCGAGTGTCAGAATGCTCTCGTGGATTGATTTGCCCTCACGGACAGCCTCTTTCTCGGAAAGCATACGGTTCAGCGGGGAAGACACAGACACCTTCACCGCACCGGCCATGACTGCGGCGGCAACGAAATGACGTCTTTTCATTGAGTTATCCTTGTCATGTCTTATAATGGAAGCGAATATTTCATCAATAATACCCGAATGTGATTCAGTATACGTATTTTTGGAAAGACAGTCAATTCTGATAACGGTATTTATTTGATTTCCTCTGCTCATTGTATTATCGTTACCCGTACAAAACTGCGGAGATGAATTTTTCAAATCTCCGTACGGGAATATATCATTCTATATAGTGTAATTATTTTACTCGGGTACTTTATGGCAGATAAAACATTTGTCGGTGTCGATCTCGGCGGAACGACGATAACCGCAGGCGCCGTCGCCGACTCAAAGATACTTACCGAAAAAACCGTTCCGACCTGTCCCGACCGAACGGCAGACGAAATCTGCGGAACCATCGCCGGTCTTATCGGAGATGTCGCCAACGGACACAGAATACAGGGCATTGGGATCGGTGTTCCCAACCCGGCGGGTCCCGAAAGCGATGCGCTTTTCCTCGTTGCAAACATCCCGGCTCTCGAAAGCTACCCCTTGAAATCACGCCTCACGGATCACTTTCACGTTCCGGTCTCTCTCGAGAACGATGCGCGGTGCATGGCCCTCGGAGAACACCGTGCCGGCGCCCTGAAAGGATGCAGTCACTGTATCTGCATCACACTCGGAACAGGGCTCGGGTGCGGTATTATTGTCGACGGGAAAATCTACCGGGGAAGCTCATACGGCGAGGGCGAAATCTGGAACATTCCATGGAATGACGGCCTCATGCTCGAGGACCGGGTCGGTCTCCGGGGACTGAAAGCGATCTGTAAATCAATCACCGGAAGCGACATCGAACCATCCGCGCTTTACGAGCGTTATCGTGACGGCGACAAGCAGGCCGGAGAAATTTTCGACCGTTACGGCGAAACGGTGGGTGCGGTCATGGTCATGATTCTCTCGACCCTCGACCCGGAAAGGATCGCCATTGGCGGCGGAATCGCAAAAGCATTCGATGCATTCCGAGACGGTATGGCGAGAAATGTCGAAAAGTCATGGGGTAAGGATGCGCCCCGTAAAATTGTTCCCGCAGCGCTGTCGAGCAGAGCAGCGATACTCGGTGCGGCTGCACTGATCGAGGAGACAGTATATGGATGACACACGGTTTGTGAGAGAAATCAGGATGCAGCCCGATGCGCTCAGAAAGGCAGCGGATTTTTACAGTTCTCGCGAGGGGTACTCCCTCCTGACGGCAGTTGCGGAAACAGCCCGGTCGAAGCGAAAGATTGTATTCACCGGAATGGGCACATCGCTCTATGCTCCGTACTTACTCGTCAGGGAGCTCGCGGGAATCGTACCGGACATTGAAATCCACGACGCCGGGGAACTCATTCACTTCGGCCTTGATTGCTTTCACGGCGACGAACTCCTTGTCGCGGTCTCCCAGTCCGGAGAGAGCGCGGAGACAAAGCAGGCGGTCGGGGCGCTGAAAGGCAGGATAAGCACCGTCTCGATTGTCAATAACACCGCCAGTTTCATGGGCATGAACTCCGATTTCGTTCTTCCCCTCCAAGCCGGTGACGAAGCTTCCATTTCCACAAAGACATATACCAACACCCTCGCAGTGCTGCTCCTGCTTGCCGAGTCCATACTGTCGAAAGAGCCGGGTAAAGTCATCCGGGGAATCCGTGAAACGGCCGATATCATGGAGAATACACTCGAAGCGACCAGTGAGCTTGCACAGAGCGCGGTGAGCTTCTTCGGAGGCTTCGACTCACTTCACCTCATAGCCCGGGGAAGCGACCTCGTTACCGCCCGGCAGTGGGCTTTGACCCTGAAAGAGGGCGCGGGAATATTCACCGAGGCGCTTTCGGCGGGGCTTTTCAGGCACGGCCCCATCGAGATGGCCGGGAACGGCCACTATGCCGTCTGTATAGCTTCGCGGGTGAATCAATGGGAGCTTACGGTGAATCTGGCGAAGGATCTCGCACAATACGGAAGCAGGGTACTCCTCATTACCGACGAGGAAAAACCGGATGTTGAATGTTCAAACATGCTGCCGGTATCAATCAAATGTCCCGATCCACGGTTCTTTTCAATGCTGTGCGCACCTCTCAGCGGTTTATTCATTCATGAAACGGCGAAAAGGAGAGGCAGGGAAGCCGGGATATTCCGTCACATACAAAAAATCACCGCACGGGAATAACACACTACCATCCGCCCGAAGGCAAATGTCATGAAACGGTATCGCGGCCTTGTTTTTCTCATTCTTGTTGTATTTTTCGTTATTTCGTTCCTCACAAACATTCTCGGCCCGATTATTCCCGATATCATCGACAGTTTCAAGCTCAACCTGACTCTGGCCGCCCTCCTGCCCTTTTCCTTTTTTCTTGCGTACGGATTCATGTCAATACCATCCGGCTTCGGTGTCGAACGGTTCCATGAGAAACCAGTCCTTGTGGCATCTTTTTCCGTCGCTTTCGCGGGCGCCCTCATTTTCGCCCTGTTCGCAGACTTCCGGATCGCCATGATTTCGCTCTTCTTGATCGGTGCCGGAATGACCATGCTCCAGGTGACACTCAATCCCCTTCTGAGGGTTGCCGGCGGAGAAGAGCATTATGCTTTCAACATGGTCATGGTACAGCTCGTATTCGGTTCGGCCTCCTATATCAGTCCCCGGGTCTATTCGTATCTGGTCACCCGCCTTTCAGGGAATGCCGCACCCGGCAACGCTCTTATATCATTCCTGTCGAAGGTTGTGCCACCGGGCCTGGCATGGATTTCGATATACTGGATATTCGCTGTTATCTCGCTTGCGATGCTCCTCGTCATGGTGCTGATTAAACTTCCGTCTGTCGAGCTGAAGGACGATGAACGTGTCGGATCGTGGGAAAAAAGCCGTAACCTCCTGAAGAACACCACCGTCATCATGTTTTTTATCGGAATTTTCGCCTATGTCGGCACCGAGCAGGGTGTCGCAAACTGGATATCGAAATTCCTCGCCGTCTATCATGGTTTCGATCCTCATATAACCGGCGCAAAGGCGGTTTCATGGTTCTGGGGACTCTTTACCGCGGGCACCGTGCTCGGGCTCATTCTCCTTAAAATCCTCGACAGCAGAACCGTGCTCATCATCTTTTCGGCCGGCGCGACCGGGTGCCTGACCGCCGCTCTTTTCGGCCCTGCTCAGGTTTCCCTCTATGCTTTCCCCCTCGTGGGATTCTTCGCTTCGTCGATGTGGTCAATCATATTTTCCCTCGGCTTGAACTCTCTGAAAGAACATCACGGCGCGGTATCGGGGATTTTATGCACGGGAATCGTCGGGGGTGCAGTCGTTCCCCTCATTATCGGAGGACTCGGCGATATGTTCGGTCTCCGAAGCGGCCTGATGTTTCTGTATATCACGCTCGGGTATATATTGAGCATCGGCTTCCGTGCAAGACCTCTCGTAACGAACGAAACGATATTCACGAAACGCGCTAAAAACCGGTCATGATACCGGTGCCTGCTCTATACTCTTTTTCTATTCAGTCTCCGCAGAAAATTCGTACTGAATTTCGTAGAATTATTACTCTGACTCTCGGTCTCTCTCCCGTAAACAGGAGAGGGAAGAAAAGCATTATATCAGGGATCAGTGCATGTGAAAGAGAATTATTAAAAGGTTTCGATCGGATAATTGAAAGCGGATTTTAGCGGATTAAACTGATTATAGCGGGTTTTCACTTTTTCTGACAATTCCGTATCGTGTTTCCTGTGTCTTTGTGGTGTAGTTATTTCCTGCATTCGTATAGCAAAATACAACCGGAAAAAACTATCAAATATTTACCAGAAATTATCTTGACCTCAATTCATATCATCAATTATATTAGCAGGAATTGTTAATTTTTGGTATTAATTGAACATATATCGATTAATTATCAAGAATATATGAATTGCAAGTACAATACATATTCTTTCCCCGTCTCGTGTAGGTTTTAAATCTCATTTGAAGTTTTACAGGAGACCGCCCCATGCATTCAGCCGAAAACATAATTTCCAGAATAATCGATCTCGATTCAAAGGCTGAGAATATCCGTTCCGAAGCACACGCCGAAGCCGGCAGAATCAAACAGGATACTCTCAAGCGTATAGAAGATGAGAAACTGGCTTTACAGAAGCAGATAGCCGAAAAAACCACCCGAATCAATGACGATGCCGCCCGGAAACGTGATGAAGAACTTGACCGTGTACGGAAAGAATATAAAACGATGGCGGAATCGGTTAAAAATCTCCCCCGCGAATCGGTAGACCGCAGCGTAAACCGTATTATCTCCAGGATAAAGGGAAGCACACCATGAGTATCGAGCGGATGGAAAGCATTCTTTTGCTCGTTCCGTCAAGCCACCGCGACAGGTTTGTCGAATGGCTGTACCGGGAGCGCCAGGTCCATATCGATGAATTCAGGGAGACCCCCGAGAACTGGTCCGAACGTTTCAGCCCGATCGAGGAGGATTCTTCTCATGCCGATATTCAGGCGTCAAAACTCCAGGGGGTAGTCGATTTTCTCCGCGAAATTCACAAGACTCCCGGAGATTTTCTGGAAAGCCTGTTCCCCGTCCGGATGCTCGCATCTTCCTGTGAGATAAAGGAAGCCGCCGATGCGGTCGATCCCGACTCACTTGCATCCGCCTGCCAGAAACTCCAGAGCGATATCGAATCAGCCGAAGAGCAGCGCATACATCTTGCCGCGGAACGTGACAGGCTCGGCGAGCTCGATGTTCTTAAAGTGGACATCAGCCGGCTGAGAGCGGTCAACCATGTCGTTTTCCACCTTGTCGGAGTGACCGGTCAGGCACAGAAATCGTTTCTGAACGACACCCGTCTTTCCGAGCAGAATATTCATGTCGAACAACTCTCCGTCAGAGGCAACACGACAATCTATATCATGGTCGCTCCTCCCGCCCTGTCGGAATCACTGAATGAAATCATCATCGATTACAGCCTCCGTGAAATTGTCCTTCCCCCGATTCAGGGAACGGTAACCGAAGCCATCGCATCGCTCGAAGAGCAGATACAGACCGCACGGTCACGGGAAAAGGAACTCCGTGAACAAGGAGCAAATCTCTCGAAAGAATGGATACACAGGGCTACGCTTACCCACATCTACTGGGAGAGCGAGCGGAACCGTATTATCGACCAGCAGCACATGGTGACATCGAACAACCTGTTCGCCGTCCGGGGATTTATCAGGGCAAACAGCATCGATGAATTCAGGGCGCGCCTTGAAGCTGAGTTTCCGTCAGCCGAATTTGTCCCCGTTCAGACCTACGAAGGCGAAGAGCCGCCGGTGAGCGTTTCGTGGAACAATTTCCTGCGGCCCGCCGGTCTTCTGGTCAAGATGTTCGGACTGCCGTCGTACCGCGGCATCGACCCCACAGCGTTTCTTACCCTGTCATTCCTGACCTTTTTCGGCATCTGCTACGGTGATGTTCTCTACGGCGTCATGCTCATTCTTCTCGCATGGTGGCTCAGGAAGCGGTTCCGTGACCAGAAGGGGCTTGTCCAGTTCTTCAGGCTGTTCACCTACGCCGGTGTCAGTACGGTCATATTCGGTTTTGCAGTCGGAAGCTGGGGAGCCGATCTGCCCATGTATTTTGGCGAAGGCAACGTTGTCGATAAACTGCGGTTGAAGCTGTGCCTGCTCGATCCGCTCACGAAACCGGTAGTAGCGCTCGGAATCGCTGTCGGGATCGGAGTGACCAATCAGCTTTACGGGATATTCATGCGGTTTCTCCGGGACTTCCGGAGAGGGGACATCGCATCGTCCATCTATGACGGTGTCCTGTGGCTCGTGTATCTGATAAGTCTGATCGTTCTTGCGCTTTCTCTGGTTATGAAAGGGCCGCGGCTGGTCACCATGCCGGCACTCGTCTTATTCATTATCGCCGCCATCGGCCTCGTCCTCACCCAGGGTCGCGATCAGAAGGGGCTGGTTCCGCGTTTCATCGCCGGTGTGGTCAGCCTGTATGGTATCATGGGCACTTATGGCACAACGGCGTTTGTAGGTGATGTCATCAGCTATTCACGATTGATGGCGCTCGGCATGACGACATCGGTTGTGGGCATGTCATTCAACATTATCGGCGGCATGCTGAAAGAAATACCCTATGTGGGCTGGGTGTTATTTATTGCTTTGATCATATTCGGGCATGTTTTCAATTTTGTCATGAGTATACTGAGCGCCTTTGTACATTCGGCGCGGTTGATTCTGCTCGAATGGTTCAGCAGGTTTTACGAGGGAGGCGGCGTTCCCTTCAAACCATTCGGATTCAGCAGCAGCCGTCTCGACCTGACAGAGAATTAAAGGGCGGTGAATAGTTTCTGACGCTCCCGATGATGAAGATCGGGCTTTATCCCAGGCATTTGAGGTCATGCACCATAATAATAGAGAGAATTAATTCATATCACTCCTGATATTTTCAGGCAGGGTTTTCAAAAGGAGGAACACTATAATGTGGGAGCAGTTTATCAATACCTACTTCATTCATACCGGGGTAGGCTGGGCTGTTCTTGGCGGAATGGCAGCGGTTATGTTAGGGTGCGTCGGAAGTGCAATGGGAATCCGGATAGCCTGTTCGCAGGCTGCGGGGGTTCTTGCTGAAAAACCCGACCTGTTCGGAAAGCTTCTTGTCCTTATGGCCCTTCCCGGCACGCAGGGATTTTACGGTTTTATCTGTGCAATTTTCATTGCCATGAAAATCAATCTTATCGCATCGATCGATCAGGCAGTCAAACTCGCTCCTCCGATAGGAATAGGCCTCCTCTTTGTAGGTATCTGTGTCGGCGTTGTCCAGTTGATCAGCGCCATCAACCAGGGAATGACATCGGCGGCTTCGATCAATCTGGTCGGCAAAAGGCCCGATGAAGGCGGCCGGGCCATACTCTTTCCCGCACTCGTGGAAACCTATGCGGTTGTCGCGCTCCTCATCGGTATTCTCATGACATTCTGGCTCACTGCGCCGCTTTCCAGCCTGGGATAATTAATCCGCGGAAAGGAAGGAACAATGAGTTTCGATAAAGTTGAGAATGCGATCACGACCGATGCCCGGGCAGACGCGGATAAAATTCTTGCAGAAGCCCGTGGGGAAAGCGATGAACTTCTGGCGCAGTCTCGCGGAGAAAACCAGAAAACCCTCGACGAGGCTCTCCACCAGGCCGAAGCGGCAGCAGCCCGTGAAACCGCCCGTCAGATAGGACTTGCCCGTCATGAGGGACGGCTTGAGGTTCTTCAGGCGAAAAACCGGGTGATCGATGATATTTTCGGGATCGTTGCCGAAAAGCTTCAGTCGCTTGAAGCAAAGGAATATCTTGAACTGATCGAGGGATGGATACAGAGCCTGTCCCCGGAGATCAGCGGAACGCTGAAGGTGAATCCGCGCGATGCCGCCCTGCTGGACGGTGCATTTCTGAAACGCATCAATTCCGGTCGGTCTCCTCAGGGTACATTTACTTCTGTCAGCGCCGACAACCGGATATCGAGAGGATTTATCGTCGAGGGAGATACCTATATGGTTGATTTCACACTCGACAGAAAACTCAACGAGCTCCGTGAATCAATAGCGGGCGAACTTGCCAGGGAATTGTTTGAATCATGAATGAATACATGACACAAACCGGTTCATCGTTCCGGGCTACACCGGCCACCGACTGGAGCTATGTAAGCGGGCGGATAAGCGTACTGGAAACGGCTCTGCTCAACCGGAACTTTTTCGAAGGGCTGCTCAGGAGCCGCTCGCTGTCCGATGTACGCTCGTCGCTTGCGAAAACGCAATACCGTCAGCTTTTCACGTCGGACGAATCGATAAAGGATTATGCGAGTCTTCTTGCATCCTACGGTAAAGACCTGACAGACGGCATCATACATGATTCACCGCCGCACGTTCTGGTCTCATTTTTCGATGTTTTGCAACGGTATATCGTGTTCAGGACGCTTTTCCTCCGTGTCAGTGCACGGGGAGGGTCGGCTGCTGAACTCGAAAGCACGTTCGACACCCTGACGGAGACTCACGAAGAAGCCGAAGCGCTCGCCCTTCACAAAGCCCTGCTCAAAAGCCGTGAAGCGCCCCAGACTACCGATGCGGTTGGCAAATCGCTCTTTCTCGATTCGGCGGTCTGTACCCTCAGGCTCAGCCTTGCATCGCAGGCCCCGGAGCAATCGATCTCGACCCTTCTCGGTACCATGGCCGTGCTCCAGACATGGACCGCTGTTCTGAGAAGCCGCTGGAACGGCACTCCTGCCGAGGTGATCCAGAAGTGGTTTGTCGTGCCCGATATGTATACCGCCATGATACGGGATACCGCGCTCCTCTCCGAATCAAATCCCGCCGAAGCGCTTGCGGGAAAGGTTTCCGATACCGTTTTCAGGAAACTCCGCGCCGAGGGAACGGAGAAACTGCGTCAGAATATCGATGCCTGCACCCAGGAAGTGATCCGTGATGAAGCGATTGAATACAGGGGAATACCATATGGACCTGAAAAGGTTCTCGTATTTCTGGCTGCATATGCTGTCGAGCAGGAGAATCTCCGGCTGGCGCTCGCTTCTCTGGTCAACGGAATCGAGCCCAGGGCTGCAATGGAAACACTGAGGAGAGAATATGCCTAAAGTCGTCGTGATCGGCCGCCGTGCGGATATACTCCCGTTCAAGGCCCTGGGGAGCGAGCTCGTGGAAATCGAGGATGAAACGAAAGTCGCCCCCGTACTGAGCGAAATCAAGCGTTCACCGGAGCCCGTCATGGTCATGATGACCGAAGACCTGGCAGGCAAATGTTCCGAAGCGATCACGGATTTCCGTGAAAATGCCATGAACATGCTCCTTCCCATACCGACACTGTCGGTAACACCGGGAGCGAGAATGGAGGAGGTGCGGTCGCTTGTGGCGCGTGCACTCGGAGTCGATCTGCTCGGGCAGAAATACTCACAGCCGGACGGACAGACATAACAAACAGCGAAGGCCGGAGCCATGACATTGTTGCGCTCGAATATGTAAGGTATTTTATAATAGATACTTATGAGCTCATAAGCATAATGGAAGGACTTTATTATGGTTGATACAAGGTCAGAGGGAACGGTTATCAAAGTGAGCGGTCCCCTGGTCGTTGCACGGGGTCTCAGCGGATCGAGGATGTTCGAGATGGTCCGTGTCGGCAAGCTCGGGCTTTTCGGAGAGATTATCGAAATAAAAGGTAATAACTACTCGATTCAGGTCTACGAGGAAACGGAAGACATCGCACCGGGAGAGCCGGTTGTTCCCACGGGACTTCCGCTCAGTGTGGAACTCGGACCGGGACTCCTGACATCCATATATGATGGTGTCCAAAGGCCGCTCAATGTTCTGATGGAACAGTACGGAAATTTTATCGTGCGTGGCGCGGAAAGCCCGGCGCTCGACCGTAAGAAAAAATGGGCATTTACCCCGACCATAAAAGCGGGAGATGAGGTTGGCACGGGGGATATTCTCGGAACGGTACAGGAGACCGAGCTTATCGTCCACCGCATCATGGTACCGCCCGGTGTACAGGGGAAAATCAAGTCGATCACTCCCGGCGAATTCACCGTCGAGGAGACCATCGCCGTTCTCGCAACGGAAACCGGCGATTATAACGCCACGCTCATGCAGCGCTGGCCTGTAAGAATATCGAGGCCGCGAGCCGACAAGCTTCCTCCCGTCATCCCGCTTATCACCGGTCAGCGGATTATCGACATGTTCTTCCCCATGACCAAGGGGGGCACCGGGTGCGTTCCCGGACCCTTCGGGAGCGGAAAGACTGTTGTCCAGCACCAGCTTGCGAAATGGTCGGATACCGATATTATCATCTTTATCGGCTGCGGCGAGCGCGGAAACGAGATGACCGACGTTCTTCTCGAATTCCCTCACCTCAAGGACCCATCGAGCGGCAAACCCCTCATGGAGCGTACCGTTCTCGTGGCCAATACCTCGAACATGCCCGTTGCGGCGCGCGAGGCGTCGGTGTTCACCGGAATCACCATTGCGGAGTACTTCCGCGACATGGGCTACGATGTGGCCCTTATGGCGGATTCCACGAGCCGCTGGGCCGAAGCAATGCGTGAAATGTCGGGCCGTCTCGAGGAGATGCCCGGCGAGGAAGGGTATCCCGCATACCTGTCGAGCCGTCTGGCCGCATTCTATGAACGCTCGGGACTCGTAACCTGCCTCGGCAAGGATAAGCGCAAGGGGAGCATCAGCATCATCGGAGCGGTATCGCCTCCGGGCGGTGACCTTGCCGATCCCGTAGTACAGGGCACACTCCGTGTGACGAAAGTGTACTGGGGTCTCGATGACCAGCTGGCTTTCCAGCGGCATTTCCCGGCAATCAACTGGCTTTCGAGTTATTCGCTCTACCAGGAAGTCGTCGACAACTGGGCGGATAAAAACGTTTCACCGTCATGGCCTAAAAACCGCCAGGAAGCCATGAGCATGCTGAAACGCGAAGCAGACCTCCAGGAACTCGTCCGTCTGGTCGGTATGGACTCTCTGTCACCGACCGATCGCCTGCTCCTCGAAGCTGCCCGGATGGTGCGCGAGGATTTCCTGCACCAGAATGCATTCGATGATATCGATACCTATACATCCATGGTCAAGCAGTCGCACATGCTCAATATTATCATGGACTTTTATCACCAGGCTTCCGATGCTCTCTCGAAGGGTGTCGATCTCGACACAATGCTCGATCTGCCGGTACGTGTGGAAATAAGCCGCGCCAAGCTGATCGAGGAAACAAAGCTCGACGCATTCGATACCCTCAGAACAAAAATCAAGGACGAATTTAACGCTCTGCTGACGGAGACAAAACATTCATGATAACCGCATCAAAAGAATTCCGAACGGTTGAAAACATAGTCGGCCCCCTCATCCTTGTTAAAGGCGTCGGAAATGTCGGCTATGGTGAAATCGCCGAGATAAAAATGCCGGACGGTACTATTCGGCGCGGTAAGGTTCTCGAAACCCGTGAGGACACGGTACTGGTTCAGGTTTTCGAGGGCACAAGCGGACTCGAACCCGCGACAACACAGATTCGTTTTACCGGAAAAGGCTTGGAAATCGGGCTTTCACCCGATATGGTGGGACGTATTTTCAATGGATTCGGCCAGCCGATCGACGGCGGCCCTCCGATTATCCCCGAAAAATATACCAACGTGAACGGCATTCCGATGAACCCGTATGCCCGTGACTTTCCGAACGAGTTCATCCAGACAGGCATATCGACCATCGATGTTCTCAATCCGCTTGTCCGCGGACAGAAGCTTCCGGTGTTCTCGGGCAACGGACTTCCCCACAACCGCATTGCGGCGCAGATCGCCCGTCAGGCGACCGTTCTCAAGTCGGGCGAGAAATTCGGCGTTGTATTCACTGCAATGGGGATTACATTCGAGGAAGCGAATTTCTTTATCGAGGATTTCAGACGGACAGGCGCGCTCGAACGCTCGGTGCTGTTCATCAACCTTGCCAACGACCCGCCGATCGAACGTATCGCTGTGCCCCGCATGGCGCTCACAACGGCGGAGTATCTTGCATACGAGCTCGAAATGCATGTGCTCGTGATTCTGACCGACATGACGAATTACTGCGAAGCGCTCCGGGAGATATCGGCCGCGCGGAAAGAGGTTCCGAGCCGTCGCGGCTATCCCGGGTACCTCTACACCGACCTCTCGACCATCTAAGAGCGTGCGGGACGTATCCAGGGTAAAGGTGGATCGATCACACAGATTCCTATCCTTACCATGCCCGAGGACGACAAAACTCACCCGGTTCCCGACCTGACAGGGTACATCACCGAAGGCCAGATCATCCAGAGCCGTCCCCTCCACACGCAGGGAATTTATCCGCCCGTGGATGTGCTGCCCTCGCTGTCCCGTCTCAAGGACAAGGGAATCGGCAAAGGCAAAACCCGTGAAGATCATTCCGGTGTCATGAATCAGCTTTACGCAGGATATGCACGCGGCAAGAATGCGGAAGAGCTTGCAGTGGTGCTCGGTGAATCGGCGCTCACCCCGCTGGACCTTCTTTACATGGAATTTGCCAAACATTTCGAGGCTGAATTCATTACTCAGGGCGAACACGAAAACCGTTCCATCGTGGAATCACTCGATCTCGGGTGGAAACTGCTCGGCATTCTTCCCAAAACCGAGCTCAAGCGTATCCGTCCCGAATACGTTGAAAAGTACTATAAAGCGGCAAAGTGAGAAGCTATGCAGATAAAAATCAACCCGACACGAATGGCTCTGCTCGGGCTTCGCAAGCGTTTTGTCGTTGCGCGGCGCGGTCACAAGCTGCTCAAGGATAAGCTTGAAGGGCTTCTCCAGGCATTCATGCCTATTGTCGAGGAATACGGCCGTCTCAGAAAGCAGGTCGACCGTGAGCTTCCTGCGACGCTCCATCTTTTTATCCTCGCCGGCGCATCATCGGACGAAAAGGCTATCGAAGCCGCTCTCGACGAGTACGAAACCAGGCTCGACATGGACATAGCGAAAAAAATCATCATGAGCGTTCCCATGCCGGAGCTGACCCTTAAAGGGTTCGATATACGCAACACCTACAGCACGGTATCGACAAAAGCCGATTTCGACCGCGCCAGCAACTCGCTCCGCGCCCTCTTCCCCCTGCTCCTGAAACTCGCCAATCTCGAGGAGGCAGTCCTCCGCATGGCTCAGGAGATCGAAAAGACACGCCGGCGGGTGAATGCGCTCGAATATGTGCTTATCCCGACGCTCGGTTCGGCCATCAAATCAATTTCAAACAAGCTCGAGGAAAACGACCGCGCCGACCGCGCACGGCTCATGAAAATCAAGGATATGCTCAGCATGGGAGAGATGGGTTAGAAAGTGCGCGTGGGGAAAATTGCTGCTTTTGATTACACGATAATCCATCTTTACCGGTTACAATGACGGAAGATTGCATAGGGCGTTTTGTGGTGGACTGTCGTGAGGGATTGTGAGCAGAAATCCTGAGCTGATACATGTTGTTTAACATAAATCCGATTTTTTAAAATATACTTCCCGCCTTACCTTTTTATCGGTAAAACCTCCTTATATCATCATTTCGAAAAATAATAACGGCCTGTTATTTTTGAATTTTCATATTGTAAATTAGAAAAATGACAAGCGCCAGGAAAAATACCAGAACCAGCAATTGCTCCAAGCTCATTCCAAACATAATTTTTCCCTTCAGAATTGTAGTTTTACTTCAACCGCACAAGACGTTTGAACATACTTATAAATCAATACCATTTTTTAACAGCAGTGATGTGAAACGCACATGCCTCCGCATCGGTAACTCAGGCATCAGACTTACCCATCACCTGATTGCCCCCTGAAACTCTGCAAAAGTGATCCTCCCAACACCAGCACCGTAAGCGGAATAACAAACATCATCATGACGCTGTTGAACACGGGCAGTGCATTATGATGTGACGAGGCCATTATAAGATAGAGCGTATATGCGCCATAATAACCGAGGAAAAGCGCCCCTTCCCACCGCGCTATGATTCTCCCGGTAAAAAAAACCGGCAGACACACTACCGCAGCCGCGACCATGACGGGAATGTCAAAATGGAGCGCCGATGGCGCGACACGGATACCGTCCGGGGCAATGGATGCTGAAACACCGAGCACCGACAGTATGTTGAAAATGTTACTTCCCACGACATTGCCGACGGCGATGTCACGTTCCCTGCGGATGCTGGCAACGATCGACGTGGCAACTTCAGGAAGCGAGGTGCCTGCTGCAACGATGGTCAGACCCACCACGAGCTCGCTCAATCCCAGTGTATGGGCAATCACAATCGCACTTTGCACGAGCCACCGTGACCCGATAACGAGAAGTACCAAACCTGAAAGAAGCAGCACAATCTGGAGTATAAAATAATAAATTGTCACATCTTTCGTTGATCCGGCTGCCTGAACCGATCCGGGCTCCTCAACAGTTTTTGAGCCTTTACGGAAAAGCCAGGCCGTATATGCCACGATTCCGGAAAACAGTATAATCCCGTCCGCTCTGCCGATTTTTCCGTCAAGGCTCATCATGAATAAAAGAATCGAGACACCGATCATTATCGGGACATCAAACCGTACAAGCTGATGAGAAACCCTGAGAGGGACAATGAGAGCTGATATACCGAGGATTAAGAGTACGTTGAAGATATTACTGCCGACAACATTGCCGAGCGCGATATCCGCCTGACCGAGAAACGCGGATTGAACACTTACCGCCAGTTCGGGGAAACTGGTTCCGAACGCAACCACGGTAAGTCCGATGACGAGGGATGAAATTCTGACCGCTGCCGCAAGCCGCGATGCGCCGCGTACGAGCATCTCGGCGCCAAGAACGAGCGCTCCGAGTCCAAGGATGAAAAAGATCATGGTCATACGCTGCGCCAACCTCTCCTTTACAGAAAAGCAGAACAGGAAATGCGTATCGTCATAACAGATATCTTACATATATATAGATAGTTGTGACAATGAGAGAAATGACGGTGTAGATAACTCCGTATTTTGTAAAATCCATGAATGTAATGGTATACCCGTTTTTTTGGGCGATACCGGCCGAAATGACATTGGCTGAAGCGCCGACCAGGGTGAGATTTCCGCCGAGACAGGCGCCTGCGGAAAGCGACCACCAGAGTACGTTGCCGACTGACGGATCGATATGTAAGTTCAAGTCCTTGATCAGTGGAATCATTGTCGCAACAAACGGGATATTGTCGATGAATCCGGACAGGATACCCGATCCCCAGACAATGGTAATTGCCGCGGTCTTAATATTACCTCCGGACAATTTTGTCATTCCATGCGCAAGATAATTGATAACACCGAGCTCTTCGAGCGTTCCGACCATAATAAAAAGCCCGACAAAAAAGAATATGGTCGTCCATTCGACCTCGCCGAAAATTTCATCAGGTTTGTTTTTCGTGATTACCATAAGCACCGTGGCACCGAAAACCGCTACGATCGCCGGATCAAGATTTATCACATTATAAAATAAGAATCCTGCGATCACGAGCCCAAGTACGACGAGGGACTTAATAAGAAACGGCTTGTCGGTGATTGTCTTTGTTTCATCAAACTCCATAATACGTGCCCGGCGTTCAAAAGGTACGACAAGAACTTTTTTGAACAATACATAGGTAATACCAACACTGCCCACCATTATGACAAGAATAAGCGGGCTCAGGTTGAATATAAACGCGTTAAACGTCAGATTTGCGCCATAAGCTATCATGATATTGGGAGGATCGCCGATCAATGTGGCAGTACCGCCGATATTCGATGCAACGGCAAGCAGAATAAGAAACGGAACAGGTGAAATACCGAGCTCGACTGCAATCAGGATTGAAACCGGGCCTAAAATCATGATAGTTGTAACATTGGGAAGGAATGCCGATATCACTGCCGTAATAACCATAAGTAAAATAAGAATTTTTATCGGATCGCCTTTAACCATCTTTGAGGATTTTATGGCTAGATATTGAAAAACACCGGTCTTTTTCAGAATATTGACGATAATCATAGTGGAGATAAGAATGGATATGACTTTCAGATCAACTTTGCTGAAGGCTGTATCGACGGGAATGATTTTTAAAACAAGAAAAAGTCCTGCACCTAAAAGGGCAATATATGCTTTATTTATCAATTCAAATGAAATAATGAGATATACAACCACAAAAACAGCGATAGTTGTAATCACCTGAAAGTTCATACTATCAATCCTTTAACCGGGAAACAGTCAAACAAGTATATATTTATCCTCAATGCATATAATACGCTTCTTCCAAGGTAAAAAGAAGGATTTACGGACTTCCGCAAATCCTTCTTTTAAAGCAGCAGTGTTATTATTATAAAATAATCAGAACCAGCATGTCAATACTGATGCGTACCTGTCGCAGGAATTTATCCCTTGACCACTATGGCCACATACGGAATCTTCCAGAATTTTTCAGGATTGACCACGGTCAGGACCGACTTGCCTTTTTCCGTTTCTTCCAGCTTATAGCTCGAATCACTCCGAAGCGGAAACAGTTTTACATCTTTAGCGCTGCAGTTGACCGCGAATACTTTCTGTTTGGTTATATCAATTTTCGTGAAAGCAGCCGTGTCAAATTCACCGGCAAGATCAACGCTCTTCTTCTGGTAGAATCTGCCGCTTTCTGAAAGAATGTTTTCCGCTTTCAGTTCATCCTTGCTGCCGATCACATAATAAGCAGTATTTCTGGTCTCCTCGAGAACATTCCTGGTGTCCTGAAGATCAGCTCTGGTCTGATCGAGATCGCCTTGTGCAACCTTGAGGTTATCTTCGGTAGTTTTCAGAGAATACTGTGTATTTTTAATAATGACATCTTTCTCTTCAATAGTGCTTCTCAATTCAGCTATCGATTTTTCATTCTTCTCTATTTCTTTCTTGAGGGAAGTTACCATCTTCTCAAGAGACTTGATTCTGATATCGGTTTTTTTCATTTTGGCCAACAGACCTTCGACATCTTTTTTATCCTGCTGGAGCTGTCCCTCAATAGCGGTAATGTCATTAATGATCTGGGCTTTCTGTGTATTATTTACCTCTGAACGTGTAACGATATCGCTGATAGCGACCTGTTTTTTACGGACATCCTGGAGTTTGTTGGCAACTTCATTGATGGTATCGGTGATTTCGGTAATGGAAGCTTTGAGTTTCTGCTGTTCGGTCTCACCTGCAAGCTTTTCCTGCTGCAATACACTTATCTGATTGTTTTTATTGTTGATTGACCAGAACTGCCAGGCTGACAGAGCGGCAAGAACGACTAACAATCCAATAAACACATATAATTTGGTGTTATTGGATTGTTTGACAAACTCCGTACTCGATTTTTCAGATGACAGAGCATCCATAGTAGTACCTCCTCCTGAAAATTGTTGTGATTTTGAAACACACGCGCATAATACAACTTATTGATAATACGCGATTTATTTAAATACACTTATAAAAAAAACGCTCAAAATACTTTCAAGCGCTCACTTCCAGCATTACCTATGTATGAAACCGTATGGTAACTCGACCCCACCCCCCTTCACCGGTTACGTTGTTAGAATGGTACTGTTTGAATAAAATCAAACAGTATTATTAAGGTCGTTTAAATTGCAGCGATAATATACTAGAAAATTCTAATCTGTCAATAAAATATTTTTTTGCACGAATTTTGATTGATAATGCTTATAACTAATTGATTTGTAATATTATATATATAATCTATATATAATTATATAACTTATTTAAAGAAAAATATTTGTATTTTTTTATTGCTTTTTTATTTTTTTCCATTTAAAATGAAAGGTTAAATATAAATATATTTTTCGCTGAATTTTACTCAATTCATTATTATTTATTATATTTATAATCTAAATTATAATTCATAAATTTCTTCTTTTATATTTTATAAATATATATTATATTGTATTGATATGAAATATTCTCACATTATTATCAAATACCGGATATTATCTTCGGTTATTCAAAGAATAATAAAAGACCGCTCTATTCTTTTTAATTCTGCTGCTCCCTTTATTCTCTTTTGTGTTAATACTCCTCTTTTCTTCAACCTCAAGGATAATTTTACATAGTCTTCTTTCCGAGCCGCAATACCGTTTGAACAGTCCATGTATCACCTGCTTTGTCGTATCCGGCAAAGCGGGTGTATCCATAATACTATATTTATACCCAATGTATAACTTTGAAGATGGGAAGGTGGCAATATGTTTGGTGTCGGTCCATCAGAACTGATACTCATATTTATGGTTATTCTTCTTCTTTTCGGCGCAAAACGAATACCTGAAATCGCCCGTGGACTTGGCAAGGGAATCAATGAATTTAAAAAAGCAGCACATGAAATCACCGATGAGATAGATACGACATCATTGTCAACTGCTCAAGAAAAAACAGTAAAAATGGACAGAAAGGAGAAAACTGTATAAATCTCGATACTGAAGCCGTTTCACCAGTGCATGCGGCCGTTAACAGTATCCGGAAACTAATATGAACTACATGAGACTTGAATGAGGCGGAGAGAAAAACGTGTCCATTACATACTTCGTTTTCAGTAATCGGTAAAGCCTCATCGTGGATTCCCGTTAGTGGCATGTACCGGACTTACATGAATACGGTTTGGGAAAGAGACACCGAGAGAATATGGCGTTACCGTTCAGGCAGCAATGCTTTGAAACGCGCGAAGTCTGAGTCTTATATCTTGTTCGTATTTTATTTTCATGAACATGGAAATGTTTGAGTTCCATGAAACCGAAAAATGAAAGGATTATCAAGCCATGAAAAACAAAATGCTCTTAGCTGCTGTTGCCATGATAGTAATGGCAAGTATAATGATATTTACCGGTTGTGCAAAGCCTCCGACAGAACAGGTTACCGCGCTCCAGAACGATATGCAGAATGTTGAAACCAAAGGCGCAAAGATTTTCGCCCCCGACCAGTACGCACAGATATCAAAGAAGATGAATGAGCTACAGGGTATGATGGACCAGAAAAAATTCGGTCCCGCCACCGCTCTTGCGGATTCTTTAAAAGCGGATATTACTGCTCTTATTACCGCGACAACAACGAACGGTAAAAAAGTTGCCGGACAAGCAGTACTCGATGTGAACGCCGAGATAGAAAAGATGAAATCATTCCTCGCTCCCGAAACTGCCAAACTGCTCGGTGCGGCTGACAGTAAATCGTTCGCCGATGAAATCACCGCATTCGAGAGCCAGCTCCAGGCACTCAAAACCGACCTCGATAATTCCTCCTTCGTGAAGGTATATGACGATTCCAATTCACTGAAAGGCAAGATCGCCGCTTCCATGCAGACTGCCCAGCAGAAAATTGAGGCTGCAAAAGCATTAGAGATGGAGAAGGCAGCCAAATCCAAAGCTAAACCGAAGGCGAAGGCAGCTCCCCGTAAAAAGTAACACATCGTGCTGTTTCACATTTCCAAAACAGAACATGGCAGCATCCAGAGTCAAAAAGACCCGGATCCAATGGTTTCCGGGTCTTTTTACGAATTGGGCAGCACTGTTCCGCCCTGAAAGTGTTCAATCTTCACAGACCGGGCTTATTGTCGGAGTAATCGGCTGAATCTAAAGGATAGCGTCACCCCACCGTTTCCCATGTTCCCGACTTTTCCGATCTGAAAAACGCATCCAGAACCATGCAGTTATTGACCGCATCCTCAGGAGGCACCGGAACCGGCCCGCCCTTCCGAACTGCCTCCGAAAACTCCCCAAACTGGAGACCGTACTGATCGACGGGATCGAACCGCACCTCACGGACACCGACACCCGTGGACACCGTGACCGCAGCGGGAACGTCATCGAAGGTGTTGAAGGGAATATGAACCAGTATCCTTCCGCCCGAGCCATGAATATCCACTTTCTGATGCGGGAATGCCTGGGTGCTTACGGTAAAGAGGGCATGCCCTTCGGGGAAATCCATGAGACCGGAGGTCAGCACATCTGTTTTGAACGACGTATCCCGGGCGATGAGACTCAATACTCTTTCAGGCTCGCAGCCATAAACATACCGTGCCGTAGAGACAGCATAGCATCCGATATCATAGAGGGCGCCGCCTCCTGTTTCGAGCATGTTCCTGATGTTGCGGGGATCGGTGTTGTTATAGCTGAAATAGGTATGGACAGCCCTGACGGTTCCGATATTTCCGGTAATGATCAGTTCCCTGACCCGTCTCCACTGCGGATGGAACCGGTACATGAAAGCTTCCATGAGGAGCACATTTCTGCTCCGTGTATAATCGACGGCTTCTTGGGCTTCCGCAGCATCGAGCGTGAGCGGTTTTTCGCAGAGGATATGTTTCCCCGCATCCGCGGCTTTTTTTATCCATTCGAGATGGATATGATTGGGAAGGGGAATGAATACCGCCTCGATCGACTTATCCGCGAGTAGTTCCTCATAGGAAGAAAAAGAACGCGGTATCCCGAATTTCCCGGATATCTGCCGTGCCTTTTCAGGATTGCGGGATGCAATGCCATAAAGCTCTACCATTTCTGTCTTCTGCATGGGCAGGATTATTCTCATGACCGCATGCTTCCCTACCCCGATAATTCCCCATCGTACCGGTTTCACTGTTTCCCCCTTTCAGAACATGTATCTGTATTTAGTTGCTTCGTTATATGCTCCGTTCGTTTAAAGTATTTCAATGCAATATTTTTTCAACCGTTTACTGAGAAGCCGCGCATCACTTATGTGCCTGTTCATCTCCGTCCAGAAATCAATGCTGTGGTTCTTGATGCGTGTATGAACAAGCTCGTGTATAAGCACATAATCGATCAGATCATCCGGCAGTTTCACAAGGTTCATATTGAGGCTGATACTGTTTTTTGACGAACAGCTTCCCCAGCGAGTCCTCTGGTTTCGTATGGTCACTTTTTTAAAAGGCAGACCATGCTGAATGGACAGTTCACGAAGTCTTCGCACGAGCTTTCGCGCTGCTTCAATCGGGTCGATGCCGATGTTATCGACGGACTGCTTTTTATGATAATGCTCACTTTTTTTCATCCGCGCCAGATGTTTCAGTATCCATGGTATTTTTGCATGGACGATGGTGAGGGCATTTTCGAAGGTAACTCCATACGGGACAGCAACACGTACGCCTCTCACCGGTTTAATCGAAATGACGAGGTGCCTGGCCCGTCTGCTCCTTTCAAAGAACACCGGACCTATCCTGTCAATTTCAATCGTGGCGGAACCCGCCATAAATAACACCCTCCTTCTCTTTTATTTTCATCGGTTTTCTATCGGGGAATCGCTCTTTTATCTTCAACAGTACTTCAAGAAAAACATTGATACCGATATCCGGAACAGATGCCGAAATAAATTCGGTATGACGAAATCCGTCGATATTGTCCATACACCGGGGTAATAAAAAGCATAATCGGATCAAACAGTTTCATGATGCCCTGTCGCTGCGAACGGTGAAATATGAGGGATTACGCCCAATGTTAATACATGTCGAACCGGGCCAGCCTGCCATCGAGACCGCCGTTTTTGAGCGGCTTTTTCCATGCGGGTCTCAACCCGATATACCTGATAAGGTTTCTGTCCCCGAAATAAATATACACCGTCGAATCCTTGCAGCGCTGTTTCAGAAACACGCCGAACGCTCCGTATATCGCGGCAATATCCTCGTCTTTCCCGCTCCGTATGCCATAGGGGGGATTACAGACAATCACCGAATGCTCCAAAGCGGAAATTTTATTGAAATCCGTTACCTGCAGCGACACATGTTTCCCTCCCGGCAGGCTCCGGATATTGGCCGACGCGGCTTTAATGGCTTCACGATCGCTGTCGCTTCCCGCCAAGAGACCTTCCGGCAACGGTCGGATAAGATGACCGGCATCTTTTCTGACCGATTCCCATACGTTTTTATCAAATTCAGGCAGCAGCTCGAATCCGAAATGGTTCCGTAATATCCCGGAAGGTATACGGCAGTACCGAAGGAGCGCCTCGGCGAGCAGGGTGCCGGAGCCGCACATGGGATCGTACAGCGGCTGCGTTCCATCCCAGTCCGAAAGACGGATAATCGCCGCAGCAAGCGTTTCCTGCATGGGCGCCTCGACCGAAACGGAACGGTATCCGCGACGGTGGAGCGACCCGCCGGAAGTATCGAGACTTATGACAGCCCGGTTATTCTCGATATGCAGATTGATCCATACATCGGGATCGATGGTATCGACCGACGGCCGTGAACCGCACCGCTCACGGAACCAGTCAACGATTGCATCTTTCAGGCACAACGCGGCATACTGCGAATGGGAAATGGTGCTGTTCGCCACGGTAGCGAAAACGGCGAAGGTTTTATCGACCGTAAAAAAATCCGTCCACTCAATCGACCGTGCCGTCCGATACAGATATTTTGTGCTGTGACATTTGAATACCTTCAATGGCGCAAGAATCCGCGATACAAGCCGTGACACATAATTAATACGGTAAAGAGTGCCCAAATCCGCTTCAAAATAGATACCACGGTATGCGGTTTTGATATTCCGGGCGCCCAGCTCGTGAAGCTCTTCCGCCCCGAGGTCCTCCAGGCCATCGGCTATCTGGGCAAAATATCTGTTCGTAAGCTGGTAGGTATACATCACCCTTCTTTTCGTCAGTGTCTAATACCGATTTTCTGCCCGGCACAACAGTTTTTTATCACTTTTATCAGGATATTGCTTCGGCGATTAAACAGTGATATCGGATGACGTCATGCCGAACTTGTTTCGGCATCTATTCCTGCTATTGGTATCATTATTTATCCGCCGGAGCAATAATTCAAAAAATCTTACCACAAAGACACTAAGACACAAATACATACAAAAGAATGTATAGACTATCTTTAGAATTATTGATCGTTCACATTGAAACAGAGAAAAAAACAAATCCGCGAAAATCCGCGTTCCATTGATTTTTTTCGAATCGGTCGGGTTAAATATCATGCTATTTTTTCAGATACTTTTCCGGATCGATACCGTGTATACGGGCAATCGTCTCGTAATAGCATTTTTTACGTGTCGCTTCGTCCACCCCGCAGGCATCGAGCATCTTGTTGAAACGGATAATGTTTTCCTCAAGCGCTTCGGGGTCTTCGTCCGTGGCGAAAACGATTTTCTGAAACGCCGGAACAGCGTCTTTAGGCATATGGGCCTTCCCGATATAGGGAGTCCACCAGAGGTATTCCTTCCAGATACCCGGATTATTATCTTTCTTGATGAGCGAGGAACCGGTCATGTCAAAGAACAGGTTTCCGTTTCTCCTCGTCGCTTCTCCCGCCTCGTCATACCAGGGATTGCCGAAATGAGCAGCGTGGATGATGAGATTGGGGAATCTGGACGCGATTGTCGCGAGATACCCCGGCCGCATACGGGCCATCATGCCGTTGGCAAGAATTCCGGTGTGCGGCGCTATGGGGAGATTGAGCTTCTCTGCAAGAGCCCATATGGGATCGTATTTCGGATCATCGTAATTCCACTGGTGGACGGCAAACAGCTCGCCGAGACCCTGAAATCCCATATCTTTCACTTTTTGTATATCCTTGAGCACTGTGGGACTGTCGATATCAATGGCGGCATAAGGGATTACCCGATCGGGATGAGCCTGTGCAAAGGCAATTCCCCTGTCGAGGTCTTTCATGTTGACGAGGATGCATCCCATTGCATTAAATTTCCCGAAAATCTCCAGAAAGGATTTCTCCCATTCGTCCGTTGCCCGGTAATGGATGTGCGAATCGATGATAAATCCGGGTGTTGAAAGATTCGGCGCCTGCGGAGGTGGCGCAGCTTCTGTTTTTTCCTGCGCCTGCTGACCGCAGCCCATGAGATATATCATCAGAAACAAACCTGTCAGGATTCTGATTTTACCGTACATCTCCGTTTCTCCCTTCTGCATGTGTGATAGTTTAAGAGGGCTGTGAAAAAGGATTTTTTTCACAAGCCCCATGACGAAATGTGTTGTTTTGTTGCTGTCAAAAACATGTAAATCGGTACTTCGTGCCGACTCTTGACAGTTTATATCCACGTAAATGGTGTTTATCACAACACTTTTAATTGGTATCCGGATTTATAAAATACGTATTACGGTGCGATAGTGCCATAAACAATTATTATAAATGGTAACTCTCTTTCATATCGCGGGCAATACTATTCTCGCTTTTTCCAAGCATATGGGCATCGTACATTTATTTTTTATCGTTTCAGGCGGAATTACTTGACTATCTGAATTCATCTGCATTTTTTATGTATATTTCTCATACTACTCCATGAATGCACATTTTGTTATACTATATCCGTAAACATTCAATTACTTAATGTCCTTGTGATACATAGAATATCAGAGGAGCCGCCGATGAACACTACCGATAATCCGAACACCATGGCTTTCTCGCGCCGTGACGCTCTCAAAACGGGCGCGTTTACGGCAACGACAGCGGTTGTTTCGTCGCTTGTATCCACCGGAGAAACATCTGCGCAGGCCGGAGCCGTTAAACCTAAAAACATGCATGTCTCCCTTGCCGCATATTCGATGCGTGATGCCCTGCAGAAAGGTGAAATGGACCTGTTCGGATTTATCGACTGGTGCGCCGAAATGAATCTGGCGGGAACCGAGCTCACCTCATATTACTTCAAGGAAGGATTTGACAAATCCTACCTGACCGAGCTCAAGCGACGGGCATTCGGCAGCGGCGTCACAATCAGCGGAACAGCTATACGCAATAATTTCTGCATGCCTTCCGGACCTGCAAAGCAGAAGGAAATCGATCATGTGAAAAAGTGGATCGACTATTCGGTCGATTTCTTTGCACCGCACATACGGATTTTTGCCGGCACACTGCCCGAGGGAACCGATAAACAGACCGGCATCAGCTGGGTCGCCGACGGAATCAGGGAATGCCTCGGCCATGCGGCACAGTGCGGTATTATGCTCGGGCTCGAAAATCACGGTGGAATCACCGCCCTCGTTGCCGACCACCTCGCCATTTGCGATGCCGTAGGCAGGCACCCATGGTTCGGTATCAACCTCGACACCGGCAATTACCGCACTAATCCGTACGAGGAACTGGCAATGGCAGCCCCGCGCGCCGTGAACGTGCAGGTCAAAGTTGAGGTTTTCCAGCCGGACGGCTCCCTTATCCCCGCCGACCTCGGGAAACTCAGGGATATTCTGGTCAAAGCCAATTACAGGGGATGGGTTGCCCTCGAATACGAAGCAAAGGGTGATCCGCGTATCGAGATTCCTCAGTATATCGGGAAACTTAAAAACCTGTTAGAGGCATGACATGATAGAGTGAATGATTACTGTCAGTTTTCGGAACCATCT
Organism: bacterium; assembly: GCA_021372535.1. Taxonomy (NCBI): domain Bacteria; species bacterium. The sequence goes on along the minus strand of JAJFUH010000050.1, from coordinate 29,241 downwards.
GCATGTAGTTGAAATATAAAAAAAGACCAAACACTTTATACTAAAAAGGGGAATAGCATGAATAAAAACACCGAACTGACACGCCGCAAGTTTCTTGCAAACAGCGCAAAGACAGCCGGAGGGCTTACCGCCGGAGCAGTCATGAGCACAATGAAACCCGGCAGGGTACTCGGCGCCAACGACCGTATCGTCATGGCGGTCATCGGAATACGCAGCCGCGGAAATCAGCATTACCGTGAATGGACTAATATTCCGAATGTAGAAGTTAAAACCCTCTGCGATATCGACGAAAATCTTTTCGGAGAACGGGTCAAGGAAGTCGAGAAACTCCAGGGGAAAAAACCGCTGACCGAATATGACCTCAGAAAGGTGCTTGACGACAAGGAAATAGACGCCGTATCGATAGCGACCACCGACCACTGGCACGCGCTCGCAACCATCTGGGCCTGCCAGGCTGGAAAACATGTCTATGTGGAAAAACCCACCTCCCATAATATATGGGAAGGCAGGAAAATGGTCGAAGCGGCCCGTAAATACAACCGTATCGTCGCGGCAGGTACCCAGAACCGGAGCATCAGAAACGTGCGGAAGGCGATGGAGTTTCTCCACCAGGGCGGAATCGGCAAGGTCTATATGGCGAAGGGGCTGTGTTTCAAACCCCGTGACTCCATAGGGAGAAAACAGGAATGTCCGGTTCCTCCGGGCGTTCATTACGATTTATGGCTTGGTCCCGCACCATGGCGCCCGTTCAATCCCAACCGGTTCCATTACAACTGGCACTGGTTCTGGGATTATGGATGCACCGATCTGGGCAATCAGGGCCCGCACCAGATGGACATCGCCCGGTGGGGCCTGAATAAGTCTGTATATCCTCGAAAAATCAAGTGTGTCGGTGGTTACTTCGCATTCGATTCTGACCAGGAAACTCCCAATACCCAGCTTTCCACACTCGAATACGAGGACGGCACCATTTTACAGTTCGAAGTTCGGGGACTCTACACAAACGGTGAAGCCGATGTCCGCATCGGTAACCTCTTCTACGGCAGCGAGGGCTGGATGTACCTTAACGGCAGCACATGGAAAACATACTTCGGCAGAGAAAATACTCCCGGACCGAGCTCGGACGATATCGCCGAGCAGTCCAAGGCAGAAGAATCGGCCGATCCCATGAACCTCGCCGGCGCAGGAGGCGAGGGGCATTTCGCGAACTTTATCTACGCCCTCAGGACAAACAACTGGATGAACCTGACCGGTGATATTCAGGATGGTCACCTGTCCACAGCTCTGTGCCATCTTTCCAATATCTCCAACCGTCTCGGCCGTGAGCTGACCTTCGATTCTCAGGCGGAGCGGTTTGTCGGAGATGACATCGCTGACAGTTACCTGACCCGTAATTACCGGTATCCGTATGTTGTGCCTGAAAAGGTGTAAGTTTGGGGTTTATGGTCTATTGTAAATGGTCTATGGTTTATAGTTTATAGTTTAAAGCTCCATAAAAAACAAAGGCAGAGAGAATATAATCATGAGCGAAACGACACGAAGAAAATTCTGCCTCTCGGCGGGCATCGGTTTGACCGCGGCTTCTGCAGCCGGCATTCCGGATGCTTCCGCACAGGGAGGCCCTCAGACGGTCAAGGACGGTTTCAAGCGGCTGAAACTCGGCATGGCCTCGTATACGTTCAGAAAATTCAGCCTCGATGACACCCTGGCCATGACAAAACGGCTCGGGCTGGAGTACATCGCTTTCAAGAGCTTTCACCTGGCACTCGACAGCACTGTTGACCAGATAAAAGCTGCGGCATCGAAGACCAGAGAGGCCGGACTCGATCTCTACGGCTGTGGTGTGGTGTACATGACAAACGAGAACGAGGTCAACCAGGCTTTCGAATACGCGAAGACAGCCGGTATGAGCATTATCATCGGTGTTCCGGAACATAACCTCCTCGATCTTGTGAACAAAAAAGTCCGGGAATACAGTATTAAAGTCGCCATCCATAACCACGGCCCCGGTGATAATCGATATCCGACTCCGGAAAGCGTATATGAAAAAATAAAAGGGCTCGATCCGCGGATCGGCCTGTGCATCGACATCGGGCATACGCAGCGGAGCGGCGTCGATCCGTCCGAAGCAGCCGTAAAGTACGCTGACCGGCTCCTCGATGTCCACATCAAGGATGTCTCGGCTGCCTCAAAGGAAGGGTCCACGGTCGAGATCGGCAGGGGAGTCATCGATATTCCGAAGTTTCTCCGGACGCTCCTGAAAATCAAATACAGCGGAGTTGCCGCCCTCGAGTACGAAAAGGATGAACTGGATCCCCTCCCGGGATCGGCTGAATCCATTGGATATCTCAAGGGGGTGCTCGCTGTCATCTGACGGCATTATTTATAAAAAACGCTATTCGGGATCAATAACGACAGAATAAGCTTATGAGATGTACCATGAATGGGGGTGAATGGTATCAAAACTGTGACTGTACTGCTGACCGCAACCGTCGTCGTGTTGTTTTTCATGATGGTTTCCGCTTCCTGCGGCGAGGTTTCGTTCGTTCAAGGCGATAACGCCATCGATGTCATGATCAACGGACGCCGTGTTACTTCCTATGTCTACAAACCCGAGCTGACAAAGCCGGTTCTGTTCCCTGTCATGACCTTTGCCGGAACAGTGGTGACACGGGGTTATCCCTTTGAGGACATCGCGGGAGAAAGCCGTGACCATCCACATCATACGGGCGTTTTTTTCACATATGACGAGGTAAACGACACGAGGTTCTGGGCCGCCACTGCTTCTCCGCCGAAGATCAGGCAGGTAAAAATCACCGGGATGAAGGGCGGTTCGGACAAGGGGACACTTTCGGTGATTCTCCATTGGGAGGATATGAACGGAAAACCGCTCCTCGAAGAGAAACGTATCATGGTGTTCCGTCCCGGAGTGAACGAATATTCCATCGATTTCTCCATGACGCTCACCGCACTCGATACAACGGTCGTTTTTAAAGACACCAAGGAGGGCATGTTCGCCATCCGTGTCGCATCATGGCTCCAGGAAAAGGACGGCACCGGCTCTTACATCAGCTCGCGCGGCGCCGAGACTGCGCAGAATATCTGGGGACGCCGCGCCGAATGGGTCCGTCTCGAAGGGGATCATAACGGCGGGAAAGTCGGGATCGCGATTCTGAATCATCCTTCGAGCACAAATTTCCCGACATTCTGGCATGCCCGCGATTACGGGTTATTTTCGGCAAATCCGCTCGGACAGTCGGTCTTCGAGCAGGGAACCGGGGTCGAAAATCCCAAACCGTTCGAATTGACGCTGAAACCGGGTAAAAGCGCGCTTTTCAGATTCTGCATGATTATATGCGACGGGCCGAGAACCAAAGCTGAGATCGACAAGCGTTTCGAAGCGTACCGGAAATGACAGCGGCTGACGGGATCTCCGCTCCATGAAATCCGTTCATGTCAGGGAGAATTATGTCAATTTTTTTAACGTTCCATTTATGAGGCATACCATAATGATGCGAAAAACTCAGGTATTAACCGTGTCTACGGTTTTTTTTATGATACTTCTGCTGGCGGGCTCATGCGAAAAGCCGATTTCACCGTTCACCGAAGCGCCGGGGCCTGATTTTCATGCGCTCTTCAATGGTCGGGATTTCACCGGCTGGAACATCGGTAATGTCAAACCCGACGAGAACGCCTGGTCGGTCGAGGACGGTGTGATTCACTGCAAGGGCGAACCGCGTATTCCCTACCTCATCCTTACCGAAAAAGATTACGAAAATTTTGAGTTCTATGGCGAATTCAAAGTGAGTAAGGACTGCAACAGCGGCATCTTCTTCCATGTTCCGCTCGCCGGCCGTGAATCACGCCTCGGTTTTGAAACGCAGATTCTCGATGATTCGGGGAAAAAACCCGACAAAAACTCTACCGGATCGATTTATGACGTCGTACCGCCTCTTATGAACGCCATGAAACGGGCAGGCTCATGGAACCGTTATCATGTCCTTTTCGACTGGCCGAACTGCAAAATCTGGCTCAACGATGTACTCGTGCAGGACACCGATTTTTCGGCGAATCCCATGCTCAAATACCGTATGCGGCGAGGGCCTGTCGGCCTTTCCAATCACGGATATGCTGTCGATTACCGTAACCTCTGGATAAAAGAGCTGCCCGATAAAGACACCGGATTGTCCGTGTTCAACGGTATCGATCTGACGGGTTGGTCGTCAATCGGTGACGCCGACTGGCATGTCGAGAACGGGATGATTGTCGCCACCAAAGGACAGGGATATCTTATCTCCAACAGCGAGTACGATAACGTTTACTTTCATGCCTATGTCGAGTGCGATACCCTCATGACATACGATTCACGGTTCTATTACCGGTGGAAAAGCCCGAGCGATCCCGGTTATCCTGTCGATTTTTATAATTTCAAGGATGCTGTCAGGTATACGGCCCCGTACGGCGACAAGATTCCGGGAACCGTCATTCCCCCCATGCGCTCGGCGCTGTTCCTCTATCGAATCATTTCCGCGGATCGTGAATCACAGATTTACCTCAACGAGTTTATCGTTTCCGACAATAAACTGTTGGGGCGGTCTCCACACGGTAGAATCGCTCTATACCGCAGCCCGGAAGACGGTGTGATCAGACTGAAGGGGCTGTGCCTCCGACCGATCGAGGGTCCGGGTTTATAGCTTACACAAGCTTATGAAATATGCTCTGTCAATGAGAACACGCCATATTATTAATAATTTCATATAGATAGACAGGATATAACTGCATGGATATTCATCGTGATTCATCGACACTCAAAGACAAACTCATCCGTTTTGCCTCGTCCATCGGCCCCGGAATATTCATCATCGGGTACATCATCGGCACCGGCAGTGTCACCTCGATGGCATCGGCCGGGGCAAAATACGGCATGTCGCTGACATGGGCACTGGCGCTTTCCTGCTTTTTCACCTACATCATGATTGTCTCGATCAGCAGGAGCACGATTGTGACGGGGCAGACGCTCATGTACAGTTTCAAGCTGAAGTTCGGGAGAGCTATAACTATTTTTGTAATCTTTTCGCTTATGCTGACTGTCACGACATCGATCATGGGAGTCATGGGAATCGTCACCGATATTGTGAGGGAATGGACAAAACCCCTAACATCCGGCGGCGGAGTACACCCCATTATCTCGGCTTTCTTTTTCACCGCTCTTCTGTACTATCTGTTCTGGAACGGAACGCACAACTTTTTCCTGAAGGCAATGGCTGTCATCGTGGCCATGATGGGGATCAGCTTCATACTGTCCATGGTTCTTGTCATCCCCTCACCTGCCGACATTGTAAAGGGCCTCATACCGAAGGTTCCCACCGGGGGCAATGCCCATCTCATTCTCGCCGGACTTGTCGGAACCACCATGGCGTCTGTCTGTGTTGTGACAAGGAGCTATCTCGTAGCTGAAAAAGGGTGGACACTCAAAGACCTGAAAGTCGAGAACAGGGACGCCATTGTATCGCTCACCCTGACTTTCATTGTGAGCGCGGCTATAGTCGCATGCGCGGCGGGAACCATGTATCCGCATGGGATTACGGTCGAAAACGCAATCGACATGGTCAAAACGCTCGAACCGCTTGCGGGGAGATTCGCAACATCCATTTTTGTCATGGGAATCATCGCGGCGGCGCTTTCCTCGCTCTTCCCCAATTACGTTCTCGGGCCATGGCTCGTCTGCGATTATCTCAACGTCCCCCGCACGATGAATCGACCGATCGTCCGTATCGCTGTTCTGATCATATCGTTACTCGGATTCGTCGTCCCCGTTTTCGGAGGAAAACCGGTTATCATCATGATCGCCTCGCAGGCGGTGAGCCCCGTGGTCATGCCGTTGCTTATCGTACTGCTGATCATACAGCTGAACGGCAGGGAACGGGAAAACAATTATAAAAATCCCCTCCTGCTGAACATTGGTCTGATAATCACCCTGATATTTTCATTATTCATGTCGTATACCGCTGTTCTGGGATTGATGGGTTTACTGAAGCAGATGTGAAATACAGGTAAATATCATGGATCATTGATGACAGATGCTGAAACAGGTTCAGCATGACGACCCGATCGTGAACCCGTCACTCTGAACTTGTTTCAGGGTCTATGCATACTATAATGAACATCCGAATCTTCTATCAATGATCTCAGCATGGTATGACATATATTGGCGTTATATATGATAGCGTGAGATGCACCATACCATTTTACGTAATTTGGAGGAAAATTGTCATGAAGAACATGTGCAGGCGCTCATTCATGAAAAAAACAACCGCCGGGGCAATGGCGGGAGCGGCATTCGGCAGCACATTCCTGCGCCCCGGAGAAGCCGTATCACAGCCGTTCAAAGGACAGATCAAAAAGAGCCTGTATTATGGAATGCTTCCGGATTCGCTCAGTGCCACGGAACGTATACAACTGGCGAAAAGGGCCGGTTTCGAAGGTGTAGAGATTCCGACAATCGAGCAATCCGAGCTTTTGGCTGAAATCAAGCAGGCAGCCCTGACCGCCGGAATCAAAGTACACTCGATCATGAACCAGCGTCACTGGAAATTTCCCCTGTCGAGCAGCGACCCGGACGTTATCAAACAGAGCATGGAAGGAATGGAGACCTCTTTGCGCAATGCAAAGGAAATCGGCGCCGACACCGTTCTCCTCGTACCCGCCGTTGTGAACCCCGAAACCTCGTACAAGGATGCATACGAACGCTCACAGACTCACATAAAGGAGCTCCTGCCGCTCGCGAAGGAGTTGAATATCATAATCGCCGTCGAAAATGTCTGGAATAAGTTTCTCCTGAGCCCGCTCGAATTTGCGCGGTACGTCGACGAGATGAACAGTCCGTTCCTCAAGGCGTATTTCGACTGCGGGAATATCGCACTGTACGGGTATCCGCATGACTGGATACGGACGCTCGGCAAGCGAATCGTGAAAGTCCATATCAAGGGATTCGATGTCAACAAGAAGGAATTCACCAACCTCGGCGACGGTACCATCGACTGGCTCGAAATCCGCCGCGCATTCAGCGATATCGGCTACAGCGGATACATGGGCGCGGAACTCAAAGGCGGCGACGAGGTATATCTCAAGGATGTCAGCGCGCGTATGGATAAAATCATCGCCGGCCAGAAAATCGTGAAGTAACCGTACGCATCCGATTTTAAACCTGTCACTTATACCAGCGCCGGTTCAGAATCCGCCTGTCCGGGCGCGTAGTATCTATACGTTCTCGGGCATTACATACGGATATCGGTATTCCCGTGTCAGATAGCGGTTCGCATCCTCGTCCCCGAGAAAACGCTCGCTTTCCGAATCGAACGTCAGGGTACGCCCGGTCCGGTATGCGATATTGCTCAGGTGGCATATGGCTGCCGAGAGGTGGCCTTCGACTATATCGGCCTTGAGGTCTTCGCGTTTTCGTGAGCGGACACAGTCGATGAAATTATTAAAGTGGGGTTCCCTGCCCCTTCCGTAGCTGATGATGATGCCGGTCTTTGTATTGGCTTCCTCGCGGGTCATGCTCGGCCCCGGCTCGTTTTTCGGACCGAAAAAGGTCGTCCACGTATTGCCGAGGTTGAACTGCATCCAGCCCTCGGAGCCGTAGAAAATGATACCTTCCCGTACGGTGCCGTCGGTGTTGGTATAGTGGTTTCTGACCTCGAGCTGTACCATGGTGCCATCTGCATACTCCATCACCGAAATCTGCGTGTTGGGCGTCTCCTGTTCGCTGTCGTATACATAGAGTCCGCCCATGCTCTGGATCGTGCGCGGGTGGTCATACTTGTTGAGCGCCCAGCGTACAATATCTGCAGGATGAGGGCCGTTATTCCCCGTCTCGCCGTTTCCCGTATCCCAGAACCAGTGCCAGTTGTAGTGGAAACGGTTGTCGTTGAAGGGAATCCACGGGGCCGGTCCACGGAAAAGATCATAATGAACCCCCTCGGGCACCGGACCGGTTGTTCCCCGTCCGATAGCCTTCCGCGCCCGGTAGACACAGGCTTTCACCATGTAAATTTTCCCGAGTTTGCCGCTCTGAATGAAATCGACCGCTTCCTGCATGAGGGGATCGCTTCTCCTCTGGCTGCCGGTCTGGACGATACGGTCATATTTACGGGATGCCTCGACAAGCTTGCGGCCTTCATAGACAGTATGGGAGGCCGGTTTTTCGACATAGACATCCTTCCCCGCCTGACAGGCCCAGACTCCTGCAAGCGCATGCCAGTGGTTGGGGCATGCGATCGAGATAACATCGATATCCTTGTTCTCGAGCACACGGCGGATATCGGTTTCGGTTTTCGGAGGTTTCGCTCCGAGCTCCGCAATCTTCTTGAGCGCGTCGGGGAAAAGCCGCTCGTCAATGTCACAGAGCATGGCCACTTCGACATTAGGCACGTTCATGTAGTGCTGCACATGATCCATCCCGCGGCCGTGAATGCCCATAATGGCGATATTGATCGTATCATTAGGGCTTTTTTTAGCCCATGCCTGTGTTACCCATGGTCCTGTCGCTCCAAGAGCGGCGGCGCCTGTTCCAGCTTTGTGGATGAATTTTCGGCGATTCATCGTTTATTTATCCCCCCTGCATTTTGTGTATCAGATATAGTCAGCCATGACAGAAAAAACCGGGTACTGGTCATTCCACCCGCCATTTCACCCTGCGATGATAAAACGGCGGTCGCAGCATGATACTATTTCCGGCACATTTCGAGCGCCTTCGTCGTTACATAATACTTGGCAAGCATGTTTGCCCTCTCCCAGGCCGGCTGGGGTGTGCCGCCCAGAAATTCGAGAAACCGGTCGGTAACCTGGCCGAAATGAGCCTCGTGCCCAACACGGTATTTCTGGGGAATATCGATACGCCACCGGTTTTTTTCCTCGACTACCGAAACACCGGGATATGTATCCCGGGCAAGCGTCGTGATATATGCCTTGAGCGCTTCTCCGAGGGCTGTACGGTCGGTTCCCGGAGCCGGTTCGACATATACTTCGGGAAGGAAGTTCTGCTCTTTACCCTGGCGGATGATTACATGAGCCCGTGTACCTTTGATGACCGAAAAATGGGTATCGCCACTTCCCGGGGGCGCTTCGTAATTCCAGACCACCTCGACCCTGACATTCACACCCTTCAGCGTGAAATTAGCCTGACCGTTGCAGTAGTACGGGTAATTGCCCTTGTCGTCGAGCTTGAACTGCGAAGGGAACTGGGGATTGGCGGTAATCGTCCCATACTGGGTCGGAGTAAGCACCGTGGGCCAGTGTTTTGCGGAGACAACTTCGATGTCGGTCTTGTAGTCGATGGGTTTATCCGGGTAGAGAGTCCAGAAAACGATGTCAACGAGGTGGGTCGTAATATCGACCAGTCCCTCACCCTGAACCGAGGTGTCGAAGAACCACCATGGGCGTTTCAGCTGTTTTCCCGCAACCACCTTCGACAGGTGATGGACGCTGCTTTTCACCACCGCGGGATCATCGGAAGTTCCCGCCGTGACCGTGCCGAAAACCTGCTCATGGTTCACGAGCAGCCGCTGCATGACACTCGTAATCTCAAAACGCTCGGTCATGATATCGTAGGCCACAAGCCCCTTTTGTTCCGCTTCCGCAAGAACCGCATCGAGGACTGCGAATTTTTCGGGCTCTATAATCCACGGCTTGTCGGCAAGAACGTTGAATCCTGAGTCGATACAGGCCTTTATGGTGTTGATTTTCTCGTCGTTCTTGCCCGAAAGAATTGCAATGTCTCCGAACCGTTCCCTGAACATAGCCTCACGGTAATCCTGTCCCAGATAAACATGATAACGCCACTGCGCGGGATCATCCGCCCGTGTGTTGAACGGGGTGACGCGGCTCATGTGATCGACAAAATCCTCCCCGACAGGGGCATAAATTCCGACAAGAGGCGAGATGCCCTCGTACGAGGAGCGTTTGAACACGAGGGATGCATGAAAATGTCCCGGGTCGATTACCATAAACCGGTGCAGCGTATCCTTTTCCTGTTCCTGCTCCGTTTTTTTCTCCACCTTTGCCTGGCCGCATCCGACAACAGTGAGAACGAGAACAAGAGCAGCTACAAGAATCAGGTGTTCATGGGGAAAAAAAGATATTACGCTCATCACGAGCCCTCCGGATTTGTGCTGAATGCTTATCCTGTTGCGCTGTCTGTAATAAATGGTAAATAAAAACCGCACTGCAGGAAATAATGTATGGTATTTTTCATTTATTCTTATGAAGATAATGGGTATGGTGAACAAATTCAATGAAGAATTCCGGCAATCCCTCATTTTTTCACAATCACCTGCCGACACGGATTATTCATGAAAATATGTTTAACCACAAAGTCACAAAGTCACAAAGAGATATAATAAATTATTAATATTATCTTTAGTTACAATTAAATCTCGACATTATAAAATGATATATAGAGTTCAAATCCGCAAAAATCCGTGTTCTATCGAAATTTGTGAATAGATATGGCAGAGGGCCGATATTATATGATACACTTCCATGATACTTGGAATCCTTCTTTGTGCGCAGTATCTTGCATTATATCCGGATTAATCTTTTTGTAATCGTAAAACTGACCTGACACAACACATAGCCCTTTTTCCGTAATGACCGTAATGCACTCTTTTCTCTCATATAATGAAACGGCACAAATCCGGGAGGTGAAATCATGGATAAAAAACCTTCGCGCCGGAGCTTTTTCGGTAAAGCTGCCGCTGCAGGGGGAGCGGTAATCACTGGCGCTCACAGCGCCCGTGCAATACCCCGGACGTCAACGCCCACTGTCGAACTTATAAAAGTCGGTGCTGTTGCCCTCGGGGATAACAGCCACATGTCATACCAGTTCAGTATCTGGCCGCCAATAATCAATCCTGTTGAACCCGACAAGTGGCCGACACGGACAACCCGCATGATCATTACGCACTGCTGGGATTCACGAAAAGAGGTCGCAGACGCTTTCGCACAGAAATACAAATGCGAGGCTGTAAAAAATTACTATGACATGGTCGACAAGGTCGACGGCATGATATTCGGCGGATTCAATGAGGCGAAGTGGTGGCCGCAACTGACAAAACCATACCTCGAAGCTGGAATCCCCTGTTATATCAACCGCCCTCTTGCATACAGCATGAAAGACGCCAATACGATCATCGATATGGCCCGTAAGCACAACACTCCGATACTCTGCACCGAGGGACGGGAAACGTTTAAAGAAGCAATCGTCGGCCGGTGTAAAGTTCAGGACCTTCTGAGAGAAGGAAAAGTCATAATCGGTGCCAACTCGAGTAATGCGGCAGGCGAATACCCACAGCACGCAATTCATGGTCTCGTATTTCTTCTCGCAATTTTCGGTCTCGATGTCGAACAGGTGAGTTACCAGGCCGACGGCTGGTGGCGGGATGTGACGCCAGTGTCACCGCATCCTCAGCAATACGGACTGCTGACACTTCAGTACCGGGGAATCAACATTCCCGGTGCAGGTGAACAGAAAACACCGTTTATTGTTTCACAGCAGCAGTTCTCGGAATACATAAAATCCGATAACACTCTGCGAATATTTTACAGCGGGGGCTGGTGGGACCTCGATCAGCATAATCCTGAGGGCGAGCACATGAACCGTCTTAACTCTCTGTTTTACCCGACAATTTTCGCAATCCAGAGATTGTTCGAATCCCGTACAATGCCCTGGAGTTACGAGTATATTCTGAAAAAAAATAAAATATTTCTCGCCGGCTTCAAATCTCATCTCGAACATAAAGGAGCGCTGACGAGGGTTGATGATCTTTCCGATGACTGGGAAGCTCCCAATCCTTACGCGGACTGGATAGACGAATCGATTTTCAAATAAATTTTCAGATGAATCCGGTAACTCGTTATTCATAACATGAACCTGGTTATTTTCACGCTCTCAATCGCAGGATACATGTTCCGGTTCCGGAGCCACGGAAAAAGCATTTATCAGGCGAGACCAGACAATCCGAGATGATTCCCCCAGAGGGAAATCACCGCCACGGCGCCTTTTCGAGTACTTTTTTCTTTTCATCGAGATTAAAGAAAGCCCGCGCGTTTTCATGCATGACGGGATCGACAATTTCGAGCGCATCGGCACGGCTCATCCATCCCTCTTCAACGAGCTCGGACAGGGCGAGAGCTATCCCCTGCCTGGCCATCATGGCATGTCCCAATACCGCTTCCACCGAATAATAGTCGCCTCCGAACGTAAAAACCTTGTTTGCCGGAGCAGTCACGAGAAATTTTTTAAGAAAATCTTTGGCGGCGACGGGATTGATTATCCATGACCAGCACATGTCTACATAAGCGTTCGTATAATGCTTGGCAAGGGCGATCATATCTTCATAGAGGGGATAGCAGATGTGCATGAACACAAATTTCGTATCCGGTGCCCTGCGGCATAAATCCGCCGCGGAACCGGGATTTTGCATGAGCCGTGACAATGGCATATAATCGTGCCCGACATAGTAGCCTGTATGCAGTTTGACCGGAAGATCGAATTGTACTGCCTTGTCAGCCGCATACCAGAACAGATGATCCTCGATCGCCTTCTTTTCCGGAATCGTGATGGTTTGCCCGTCCAACAGTCTTTTAAATGCACCTTCGACTTTCTCCCCCGGAATTCTTTCATAATCGATGTCACGGCTGTATGCGTTCTGTGATTTTACCGCCACGGCATATGCGCCATATTTGTCAAACCACCAGTCGATCACCCTGTGCCAGTCGGACAGCGATGTCACCCGTATACCTGCCGGATTGGCATATGTCTCGATATCCGGGCCCTCGTACATCCTCAAAATACTGATATCCTGCATGAGCAGGAGAGGCATTGCCGATTCTCTGAACGGAGGGATTATGCAGTTCACCTGGCATGATTCGATATTCGCCAGATCGCCCAGAATATACCGGTAAAAACCGGCCTGCCGTACCCTTTCATATCCCGCCTGCACTTGTCTTACCGTCTGAGCAGTGAGTTCATCGACGCCATAAAGCTCCCTGATGGCGATACATACAGCCTGACCATACCCGGTATTCCTTATGTACGGCCAGCAGGGTTCGAGAAGCCTCCATTTGTCGTTCGGCGCAACATCGGGCGAGAAAAACCGGTTGGATTCCTGTTGGGACATACCGGCGGTCATCATGTCATCGCTTACATATAGACTGAAAACCATGGTCCAGTCATCCGATCTGATTCCGGGAGTTGCGGTTCCGGCCAGCCGTTCACTTTCTTCAAATAAGTGTTCATGGGTATCAATAAACGGGGTCGAAAACACTTTATCGAACAGTTCTTTCCGCAGAGGGCTTATATTGATCGTCCGGTATATATCCGGCAGCTTTTTATCTTCACCATGCGCCGTTTTTGAATGCAACACCGCAAGAGGCCCTAATGCCCCGGCTCCTTTCAGTATGGATCTTCTTGGAATCACCCTGCCTTTCATGGCGTTTCCCCGTTCGCGAATGATTGAGTGCGGACAATGACAATCATACATGCCCGTTTACCGTAAATCCGATCATGACAGGGCATCTAATTTTTTACTGTCAGCTAAAGAGAATATTACAAGACACATTTCTTTTGTAAAGTATATTTTACCGATTCCATTATAAACCACTATGTAACACCTGACTTGTTTCCGTTGTTTCGTTCCGTAAAGAAAACAATCTGAACCTGTTATTATATATTGTGCTTGTGATTATCATTGATATGTATTAGTATTATAAAGTGTATCTCGTCAGCACATAAGGTATTTTTTAATTTTCACATCGGACACGATAGTACATGCCTTTTTCCACCCTGATAAAGAGGGCGGGAAAAAGCATTTTTTCTCAGCTCTTCATATAATGGATGGAATCATGACAACAGATATCTATTTTTATTCAGGGACAGGCAATTCCCTCTGGACAGCGCGCAGGCTGGCGGAAGAACTCGGGAATACAACGCTGCATCCTATCTCGAAAATCGACACTCCAGTCTCCGGCGCCCCGGATGGCGCAGTCGGACTCGTGTTTCCGGTGCATATGTGGGGTGTTCCCCATAAGGTCTTGCGGTTCATCGATTTCCTTGCCGAAGATACCCCGAATTACTTCTTCGCCGTGGCGGTGAATGCGGGACAGGTGGCAGCGACGCTTCTCCAACTCCGCAAGGTGATGAGCATGAAAGGACTGACCCTGTCCGCCGGATATGATCTGGTCATGCCATCGAATTACATCCCCTGGGGCGGTCCCGGGGCGGAGGAAAAATGGCGACCGAAAATCGACACCGCCAATGAAAAAATCAGAAGAATTGCCCGTGAAGTCGCCCAAAAGACGATGAAGCCAATGGACAAGGGGCCGCTCTGGCAGAATATTCTTTTCTCCTGGCTATACGGGATATCTTTTAAAAGAGTCGCACAGATGGACAAAAGCTTTCATGCCGATGAAAAATGCAACTCGTGCGGCATCTGCGCAAAAGTCTGTCCCGCAGAGAATATCGAGATCGCCGAAGGTAAACCGAGATGGCTCCACCGCTGCGAACAGTGTCTTGCCTGTATCCAGTGGTGCCCCCGTGAAGCGATTCAATACGGCAAAAAAACAGCCATGTACAAGCGGTATCATCATCCCGAAGTGGCTCTGGGCGATATTTTAGCCTGTGCTCCGGGCTCAGGAAAGTAAACTGTAATTGAGTTCAATAATGATTCTGAAATTCTTTATCCGGTTATGACAGAATACGGTTTTTGCGGATTTCATTATTTTTGTGTTATTTTAATGTTACCCAGAAATAATTGTTTGTAAATTTATATAACATCTATTATAAAGCTATGTTTCTTTGTGTCTTCCCGTTGCAACAAAGCGCAGCGCAGCAAGATGGACATCGTTGGATTAACACCGGAATCAAAAAAGTCACTTCCATGCTTAAACCTTTGGTACCATAAAACACGAAAGGAACGATCAGCATGGTTATCGCCGTTGTGAGCGCAAAAGGCGGCACCGGAAAAAGCACCATAACCCTCAACCTTGCCGGTGCGCTCCTGAAAATCAGGCGAAAAGTCCTTGTCATCGATACCGACCCGCAGGGCTCCATAGCCCAGTGGGCGGGAATAAAAAAACAGGACGAGCCTGACATCCTTGCCGAAGAGCCCCGGGCAATCGATAAAAAGCTGAAAAAGCTGTCGAAAAAGTATGATATGATCCTTATCGACACTCCCCCGACCTTTAAAAAAAGCATGCGTTCTATCATACATGCGGCGGACAGGCTCATTATTCCCGTATCTCCCGGTCTGGCGGATTACTGGAGTACCGAGCAGCTCCTGAATCTCTACAGGGCTGAAAAGGAAAAAAGACCGATCCTCGATGCCCGGCTGATCATATCACGTATCGACCGGAGAACACGGCTCGGCAGGGAATTCCGTTTTTTTCTCGAGCGTTTGAGCATTCCCATTTTCATGACCGAGATTCCTCAGCGTGTTGTGTACAGCGAGACATGGCATGAGGGGCTCACGGTCGACCGTCTCCAGCCGAACGGAAGCGGGGCAAAAGACTTTAAACAGCTTGTTAAGGAAATCATGCTCTGGCATGCGAGGTCATGGCCGGTATAATAACCGGCCGGGCATATGATGAATCCCGTCATGTGTTCTGTACAGACCCTAAAAATACATCAATCATTCACAATTCCCGGATGGTGGCTTACAATGAAGACAATCTATCTCGTACGACACGGAAAAGCTGAAAGCAGGGACATCCCCAAAGAAGATTTCAAGCGAAAACTCATCAAGCAGGGTAAAAAGGATATGCTCCAGGTAGTTGACCGGATGAAAAAACAGGATATCCATCCGGACCTGATACTCACGAGCCCGGCACCACGAGCGACCGCAACAGCCCGTATTTGCGCCAAACACCTGAAATACAAGGCTAAAAGCATAAAAAGCCGTAAAACGCTCTATGAACAGGGAGAAAACGCTCTCCTCGATTGTGTTCACGGGATCAATGAAAAATACAATTCCGTCATGATAGTAGGGCATGATCCGTCAATGACCGCTTTTGTCCGGTATCTCGTTCCGGATTTCAATGAAAGCCTGCCGACAAGCGGCGTTGCGGGTATCGAATTCAATACCGAATCATGGCAGGAGGTCTCGGAGGGTGCGGGAGTGTTGAAACTGCTTGACCATCCGCAGCCGAAGGAAAAAAAGGAAACGATCAAGTCCCGTATCAACATTCTGCACAACGAACTGACCGATAAATACCTGAGCGCATTGTTAGACATGAATATCCCGCTTTCCAACGACATCGAATCGATTGTCCGGAAATTGTGCAGAAAAATTGCCCGGGAAACTGTCAAACTACAAAAGAAATCCGGAGTCTGAAAACACTATCCCTTATATCCACAGATAAATAGTCGCTCAGAAGCAATCGTGAACAATGCAGACGATGGCGTCTCTATGGCCGTCACAATATACACCGGGTCGGTAATCGTTCAGAGGATTATCCATGTTTCGTACTGAAATGCTCGAATTTTTCATTGTACACCTCAACAGCATCGAACACAACTATATGCTTGCCCTCGAGCAGAACGACCCGGAAGGGATTCATGATTTACGGGTGGAACTGAAGCGTATGCGCGCTTTTTTCAATCTCACGGAATCTATCAATCCCGATTTCGATGCCCGCCGTAATTTCAAGTGTTTCAGGAGAATATCCAAGAAAACGAACATGCTGAGGGATACACAGGTACAGCAGAAGCTGCTGGAAGCCATAAAAACCTCAGTAAAGACCGATGCAGGCGAATACGAAATGTTTCTCAAAACCAGGGAAGCGGAAAACCGCGAGATATTCCGGACATTATCCGAAAATAATCCCCTGATAAAACTGCAAAAAAAGAAAAAAGTTATCAATGCCGCATTAAAGGTAATAAGCCCGGTGTGGGCAGAGACAAAAGTCCAGGGGCGATTCTACAACCTGAGAAACGATATAATCCTCCTTGTCAATTCAATCAGCAGCAGAAACATAAAACTCCATAAAGTCAGAGTTCTCGCCAAGGAAATGCATTACTGTTTCGAGATTATTCAGCAGTGTTTCTTCCTGTTCCCCGCAGCAAGCGATTTTATCGAAAATATCGCAAAAATGCACAAAATACTGGGGAAATGGCACGACTATGAAGTGGGAGGAGCGTTCCTGAAAGAATTTCTTGAAACCGGAGGCAAGAACATCCCGCATGAACCGTACAAACAATTAAACGATTATATGAGCCATGAAAAGGGAGAGTTACGGAAAGCCTTCAGACCCGCATTCGATATATTCAAACAAACCGCTTTAGCACTCTGACGGGAATCATAACCGTAAACGACTCTTTATTGTATATCATGACTGCGTAGAATTAAAAAAACCTCCGGGTATCGATAATGTCCGGAGGTTTTTCAGGATTAATACTACGTTGCGATCAGTGAAGTATAAAAGTGCACAATAGACCCTGAAATAAATTCAGGGTGACATTACCGCCGTCATGCTGAACTTGCTTCAGCATCTATTGAAATCACTACATATAACTATGTTACCTGTCCCAACGCAACCTGGTATTATTGCCTTTATTTCAGGAGCATGGGCAGAAAACAGTAATTTAAAAGTTTTATGCTGTTGTCATCAGAACCTTAAGGTACTTCTCCGGCTCGTGCTCGATCATCTCAAAGGCCTTCTGCGCCTCGCTCATATGCATGACAGCGGTAATGAGAGCTTCCGGATGAAGATCGCCGATTGCGAGATGTTCGAGCGCATCCTTGTACTCGCCGTGCGAGACACGCGAAGTGACGAGCAGCCCCTCTTTCCATATCAGTTCCTTCATGACAAGGGAAACCTCGGTATTTTCGAGGCTCAGGACACAGACCTTTCCGGCGCCCCGTATGGCGTGGATAGCCTGACGGACCGGGTGGTAACGACCTTCGATTTCGAGCGCCTTTCCGGCGCATTCGAAGGCGATATCGACTCCGCGGCCCCCGGTCTTTTCACGGATAACCTCGACGGGATGGGCTTCGCGGGCGTTTATGGTTATAACATCGGGATACGCTTTTCTGACTATATCGAGCCGTTTCTCCACAACATCGATGATGTAAAAATCATTCTTTGAAATCGTCCGGGCTGCCTGCAGGATGGACTGCCCGATCTTTCCGGCGCCGAAAATCGCGATCCGGTCGCCTTTCTGCACACCCGCACGCCGTGAGGCATGGAATCCGACCGAATAGGGCTCGACGAGGGCGGAATCACGGTCTGTGATCGAGTCCGCGATCGGATAGAGCATCGAGCTTTTTGCGGTAACGTACTCCGCAAAACCACCATCCATATCGATACCGAGGAGTTTGAGCGATGTACACGCCGGGTAGTGGTGAATCTCGCATGCCGGGCACTTTCCGCACCAGATGATGGGATCGACCGCGACACGTTCTCCGATGGCATGACCCGTGACGTTTTTTCCCATTTCGGCTATCGTTCCCACAAATTCATGACCCGGAACGAGCGGGAGCTTTGTACGAGGATGAAATTCCCCGTTGAAAATATGCTGGTCGGTCCCGCAAATGCTCGCGTAAGTGACTTTCACAAGAACATCCGAATCACCGATAGTGGGCATGGGAACATCCAGCCATTCGATCTTTTTGTATTCCGTCAATACTGCCGCTTTCATCCGATTACTCCTCAATAATTAGTTTCAGATAATGAAAACTATAATTCAATCAATCTGCTCTCAATTTATCCGGATTCAGGATACTGCGTTCCGGTTCATCCAATTCTCATGGTCATACCACCGTCGATAACAACAATCTCCCCGGTAATAAAATCGTTCTGCACGAGAAAAACGATGGCATCCGCAACATCATCGGCCGTGCCCTCACGATGCAGGGGAATACGGTTTTCTATGTTGTGCTTTTTCTGTTCCGGTGTCATTTTTTCATGGAACCGCGTCCGTATGATACCCGGCGCCACACAGTTGACACGGATGTTGAAATCCCCGAGCTCACGGGCAAGCGACCGCGCAAACTGCGGAAGGGCGCCCTTGACCACTCCATAGGTGATTGAACCGGGACCGGCCTGAATCCCGGCGACCGACGACATGAAAACGATGGAGCCTTCACCCTTTGACTTCATATGGGGAAGCGCGGTGCGGCAGAGATAAAAAGCCGCATGGACATGAACATCAAAGGCGTGATGCCATTCTTCCGGCGTCACATCGAGGATACCTCCGGGAACACCGCCGCCCGCGTTATGAACGAGCACATCGATTCCCCCGAGCTTTCCGATTGTTTCGTTTACCGCCCGGACAGCATCTTCGGGCCTGGCCATATCAGCGGTAATCATGATACACCGTGAGCCCTTCGACTCGATTGCCTTTATTACTTTTTGAGCATCGTCATCGTCGTACCTGCCCAGAACAGCCACATCCGCGCCGTATCCGGCAAGCCTGAGGGCGGTCGCCGCTCCGATCCCCTTTGTTCCGCCGGTGACCAACGCCACTTTCCCCTTCAATTTCATGAGTTTATGCCTCCTTACTTTGTACTGTTTTTTATGATTTAGTCAGATATTATTCACACACTGAACAACTTATGTATTATCCTTGCAGCACTATACCCTCACTATACTCTATTTCGGATGTCCCGGATAACCGCCGAACGTATCGGCAAATCCGAATCCGCGTTTCTCATCGATCTGCCGCCTGCTCCGGTCCTTGTAATCGCGGAGTTCCTCGAGCCCGTACTGCCGTGCCAGTGCTCTCACTGAAATTCCGGGCCGCCGCGCCCTGAGCACGAACCATTCCTCACGGGGCAGATTCACTTCCTCGATAATATCATCGCCACGCTCACGGAGCAGTTTATCGCGTTTTTCGAGGTTAAAATTGAAATGGTAGATCATGCGGTCCATGTCGAGGGTAAAACGGGCGATGGTAAAGCCGCTCCTGTCCTTTTCATCGCGAAGACAGGCGCCCGTCATGTCATACACGAGGCAGTCACCCGTCCACGTGCTCGTCACGATATAATAATGGTGCATGAGAGCGAATGCCTGAAGCTCGGTGGCTCCGGAATACGCGCTCGACCAGACAACAAGCTCCGCTCCCCTGTCACGGAGACGCTGCCAGACTTCCGGAAACTTGGCATCATAACAGATTGCCAGCCCCACCTTCCCGAAATCGGTTTCAAACACCTGTACATCCCTGTGTGAAGGTTCGACCGGCGGATTGATATCGAACTCGGTCCAGTAGGGGAATATCTTGTCATAAACGCATGCAACGTTTCCCTCACGGTCGATGAGCACCGAGGAATTGAAGCGATACTCCCCTTCCCTGCGGTCAATGGGGCAGACGATATAACAGTGGTGTTTCATCGCACATCCCGCGACCGCAGTGATCGTTTCTCCATCGAGGGTCTCGGGATTCGTCTGGCCGCGCCATGCTTCCGGGAGACAGATGAGATCGACACCGCGGGCGCCCTCTTCATCGATAATCCCTATAATTTCATCGAGACTCTTTCCATGCTGAAAACAGAGACTTACGATACGAACGGGTTTCCCGATCTCTTCTGCGGCCGTAACAGTCTCCATGCCCATCAAGCCGCACACGCTGGCAAATATCAGCCCGAGGAAAACAATCATGACCGTTCTACAGTACATAATCTAAACTCCGCAATAAATCCATTATCGTTATAATATTATTCAACATTTCATAAGGGAAATTATGTATTAGTCGGTTTTCTTCCGGAAGAGCACCGAATCCGGTATGATCTGCCGCTTAACTCCCGGCCCCTCGTATCCGACCTCGAACGATTTATTTCCTCCGCCCTGAAAATACAGGACAACTATCATGTGCCTGCCCTTTTTGAGAGCGATTGCCCCTTCTTTTGTGATCGGCCAGTGGAGACCGTCATTGTCGACAAGCACCTGATTATCGATCAGCAGCCTGCTGCCGTCGTCCGAAGTCGTGTAGAATGTATAGATGCCATCTTCGGGAACATCGATGTACCCGCTGAAACGAAGTCCGTAATTATCTCCGGGATCGGCCGGTTCGAGCCCGAAATGCTGCGCCGTTCCCTTTTTAAGGGCTTTCAGGGCGGAAAAATCGGGCATCATGCTCCATGACCCCTCGAAATACTCGTAATCGAGCCCGTTCACCACGGAGGAGACCTTCACTGCGGGGCTCATCCCGACACGGAAATCAGCGTCCGATGCTCTGCTTGCCGATCTTCCCGGCACAAATGCCCGCGCCTGTATGCGGGTATTCCCCTTCAAAACGAGCGGCGCGGCATAGAGCGTCGACCGTTCATCCGGCTCGGTTCCGTCAACAGTATAGCGTATTTCCGCACCGACCGGCTGTGCGGTCAGGCTCACTTTCAGCGACGATTCCCTGTATATTCCCCCTGATGGCGTAAATACGGGCGGCGAGGGCGGCATGATATCTCCGGGCGTATATGCCCATGCCTGCGGATTCAGCTTCACCGTCTCGATTGCGTGATGCCCCATTTTTACCGGTATCTTTCCCGCGGTGGATTCGACCGGGACACCTTCCTCTTCGATGATATTGGTCAATTCGGCTTTTACGACCGGTGTAAACCACTCGATCGCAGCCTGTGTATCGTTTCCTCCGACCTCATAACAGCGGACGATCACGGTATCGTCGTCCTCGCATTTCTTGACCGTGCTGACGATGACGTCACCGGGCCCGACTGTGCAGAAACTCATCTCTTCGGGCAGGGACGGGCGGGCCGCCGTCACAGGCGAACTCACCACCCGCAGCGGACGGTTCGACTGTTTTCCGAGTTTATACCCGTTATGCCAGTCGCCGCCGTGCGAATAAATCGAGAAGCGGTATGAATGATCTCCCGCCTGAAGATACCAGTTCCCCTCGCCGTGGCAGCTCCGCCTGCTGGCAAGCAAAACCGGCTGGAGCACCGGGTACGATACCGCAGCCTCGGTCGGGTCGGCCCAGTCGAATACCGCCACGCTCGAACTGATCGTAATACCGGTCTTTCCATCCGAGGCGCCGAACCAGTCCTGCACCTCGCGGGGGCGAACCTCCGAGCATTTCTGTACGTAGCGTTCACCGGCGGCGCCCGCAATCTCGCTTTTACCGACCTCGACGACACCCATCGGTACTTCGTAGGCAACCTTCCCGCCTGTCATATCGAGCGGAAACGCCAGTCGGAACTCCCGTGAATTCGTGCCGTCCCAGCCGAGCAGATCGAACTCGCAGTCGATACGCTTGACGGTATGGTATACAATCACCCGCTCGCGGACGGTGCAGTGATTGATCTTCCGGGCAGTTTCATAGACGCTCCGTACCGGGCCGTTTTCCGTGCACATCCAGGATGGCTTGTAGTCGCTCAGTTTTTCGAAGCCATCCATGGTCGGCTGCTGCACCTCGGCAAACTCGCCGGCGCCGTTGCCGACGGACTGCATGGTAAAGAGCTCGGCGCCAAGGAATTTGTCGGTTTTCAGAACGGGCTTGTTCAATTCACGGTCAAAAATCTGCCTGATTCCCCCGGGGGCGAATTCGATGCGGTAATAATCATTCTCCACAACGCCGTTTTTGTCAGTAACGGGCGATCCAGTGACACGCGGGGATTCACCCATTAACAGGTAATAGGTCTTGTAACCGATGGACGGCACATCGGCGGCCACGAAAACGATTCTGAGTTCCTCATCGCCCGGACGTCCGCCATCCGAGCCGGGAATCACCTGGTACGATATATCGCGTCCGAGCGCATCGACGAGCCTGAACATCGTATTTTCCCTGCCGTACACGTTAACGGTGCAGACCACGGGGTCTGTCCGCTTCCACGAGAGATCGTTGAAGACGACAACGGGGATTCCGACATCCTTGACAGCCACACGACCGGCAATGGAAACAAGCGCGCTGTCGAGCACTTTACGGGCTCTGTCTCTCCCCGACTCCATCTTGTCCCTGAAGATCCTGTCCGTAATGTGACCGTTGTATCCGCCCCAGCCATGATCGGGGTAAATCGCCTCGGACCACGCTCCGGTAAGTTCATCCGCCGGGTAGGCTCCGAATCCGCCGGAAAGGAGAGCCTCGATGGTCGAAAATTCCTCCGCAGCAGTGAGAAGACGCGCCGCATCACGGCCTGCCGATATTGCCCGGTGATGCGTCGGCCCATGAATGTAGAGCCAGACATCCGGGCGCTCGCCGGTAATGGTATCGAACTTCGGATTGCCTTCGGACACCGCTTTCAGGAAGGATTCCCCGGTCGCGTATTGGAGTTTCGGCATGGTAAACGGCTTTCTGTCGGGGCCGTAATTACCCCTGTCGACCGCTCCGTTCCAATCCTTAAAGAGCTCATCGAGGTTAGCGGGGCCGCTGAAATCGGTCGAGTAAATGAGGCCGTACCGGGGACCGATACCATGCTCCTTATAGTACTTCTCGTCAGCCTTCAGCCGTTCCGAAAGGCTTTGTGCTATCGCCTCGAAACCGCGGGTTTTCTCCACAATCGTGGTGTGATCCGCCTGCGCCATGCTCTCGCGGAATATCTCGCCCGACCAGTGGTAGTGACCCGGAGAGAACGCGAGCACACCGGTGCCGTCCGGGCTGAGCCACCGGTAGAAACCTTTTTCGTGACGACTCATGTGAAGGTACCTGATACCGGCTTTGGCAAGTATCTGCGGCATCTGCATCGCCCGTCCCGGAACATCGGGACTCCATGCGGTACGTGAATCGCAGCCCGGCAGGTTCTTTTTCAGCCACTTCCGTCCGAGGTATGTCTGCCGGATGAGCGCCTCGCCGTCATACATGGACTCGTACGGCTGGTTGTAGGTCGCACCCCACTCGAACCGTCCCGCCGCAGTCAGCCGTCTGATCTCCTCTTTCCGTTCCGGGTGACGGCCGAGATATTCCATAAGGGAAAGCATATCCTCCATGACGAAACGGAATTCAGGATTTTCTTTCAACCGTTCGAGGGCAGGTGTGATGACTTTCAGATCGCGCGACTCGATGCACTTTTCCGGTGTGTCCATCCATCCGATGTCCTGGTGACTCGAAGAGATGATATCCACCTCACCGCCTCTGAAATAATCAGGATTCGCGCTTTGCTGCGCCCGGACAGTGACGGAGAAGGTGACGATGACAACAAACAAAGCCATATATGCATGGAAACGGGTGAAATGTGTCATGGATTGTGCTCCTTCCCTTTATTTATGTCAAAATATTCATATTCCGAAATAGAACACGGATTTCGTGGATTTTGTCGGCTGGCAGGGCAATTCATGACTTGCTCCCATGAAATCACCGGTCAAACCAATTATGATCCGGTTGAGTCTGCCAAGCAAAAAGATACACAACATACGTTAGAGTTTGCAAGGATTTCCGGCAAAAAGCAATGGTGATTGTACCTGAGGAGTAGTGATGTCCGGCGAAACTGGGATAATCGAGGGGAAACTGAGGAAAGATGATAGTATCGTTTGTTTAAACAGATGTTTTTTTTTGGAAACTCTGGCGTAAGGTTGCACCGTTATCAAGTGTGAAATTATTTCAGGTATCACGATATTCCTGAATTATTCCATATCCCGGAATGGCTTAAAAATATAAGCACGTTAATAGCTTCAGCCAGCGTGGAATACATGAGAAGAAAACAGGGCGACAAGTCCGAAAACTATTATTAATGCAATTACCGCTTCTTTTTTGCATGGAAAAATCATACCTGTTTCCGATGACACATACCGCATCATTGTTTTCCAATTTGTTTTCATATGTATAACTGCGGAAATCAGAAACAGTACCGCTGAAAAATTGTGAATTGACATCACAAACTGACGTTCCAAATCCGAGGCAGCCGCATGATCCGAAAGATGAAGTATAATTCCGGAGGGCGGCAATAATGCACATGAAAAAAACATTACAAGAACATTTAACGATCTTTTATTTATGCCTGACTTATGTTGATCTTTCATTATAATTATCCTCTAATCATTACATAATAAAATGTGGTTTATAAAGTATTTAGAATTTTTATACTTCTGTACTGACCACAGAGTTCAATAAGACCCCGATACCATCTACTTTGCTACCTACTGAAACCGGCATGGACTATATACTGGATTTTAAGAAGGTCGGAAACAAGACCCATGATTCTGTTTTTACATGTTAATGATTTTTTCAAATTCCTGAAATACGAGTACTCATGCATTACTCTAATCCTGTCATCCCATGACTCGATTTCCTTTATGTTCTTTATACCCCATTTCAGAAATGATTTCTCATCCAGGCCGCTGTTTTGTATTACCAGCTTATTGGCGACTCTGACACCATACGGCGAACATGCGTCAAAGCAGATTTCGCTTCCGGGGAAAGAACCGGCAATTTTAATGAAAAACTCCCTGATCTGATATTCTTCGAAATAATAGAACACACCAGCCGCCATAAACAGCACATTTTCCCGTACCTCTATCCGGTTCAACCAGTCTCTGTCAAGAAACGAACAGGCGATAAACTTCCTTCGGTCAGTTTCGCCGATAAATTTTTTTCTTAACTCGATAACATCCGGCAGATCCATATCGTACCAGAGAAGGCTGCCATTATCTATCCGATCGAACGTTGTGTCCAGTCCGCATCCGATATTGACTATAGTTGCTTTCGGATATTTCCGGAGAAATTCCCTGATAACCGCGTCCATACGGAGACTGCGCACAATCCATGCAAGCTGGCTTAACTCTTTCGTATTACGGGCTATTACGGAGAAATCATAGTCGATCTTCGTAATAATATCGGCGGCAGTCCTGTCAACAAGCAACGGTTCCGGTTTCATCGTTTCAACGGCACGCCCCCACAATGGCAGAAGCATGGTAATCTGAATATTTCCAAGCTCTACAGCGATGTGCTCCGACATGGTAAATCCCTCTTTTAATTGTAGAATCCCGCGGTTTATCGTATTTAATCGATTTACATGCAATGCATGATAAAATACTCATTATTCATCTGTGTCTGCAAGGAATTCCGGCAGAAAGGCAATAATGGCAGAACAGGAGGAGGAATGATGTACGGCGGAACCGGAATAATCGAGGGGAAAATTGCACAGGAATTATATCGACGGGGTATACATCCACCGAGGGGGAAAGATATATCTTATCGAATATAATGTGATATAAATATCATTGTATTATAATTGAAAAAAGCCTCCATGTGCTTCTTCACGGTACAAGAATCACTTTCATCAATCCCGGCTCACGGTCGTAGAGACGTCTGAACCATTCGGCGCCCTCGGAGAGCGGAGCAACAGCGCTCTTGAGTACATCGACATCGACCGATCCCCGCGCGATCATGTCGAGACAAGCCGGATACTCCCCCCGTGAGGCGCAGGAGCCGTACAGGGTGTATTCACGGGTAACTACTGCCTGAAGGGGCATCTCCACAGACGGCGATACATTGCCGACCAGGGTGAGCGTACCACCTTTCCGGAGCGCAGAAAGAGCCGTCGCGAATGCGGAGCTCGTACCGACAACCTCGAACGCCCGGTCTGCGCCACGGCCTCCGGTCAGGCTCAGGATTTCCCCGGCAAATCCGCCGCTGTCCGGTTTCAGCCCTCTGTCGGCGCCCTGACGGGTGGCGAGATCGAGACGGGTCTGATCCATATCCACGGCGATTATCTTACCGCAGCCGGCGGCGCGAAGCACCTGTATTACGAGAAGCCCGATCATACCGGCGCCGACCACCACGGCGGAATCGTTGAGCGAGCGCGGCGTCCGTTCGACCGCATGAACGGCAACGGAGAGCGGCTCGACCATCGCCGCCTGCTCGAAGCCGAGCCCTTCCGGCAGGGGATACACGATATGTTCCGGAACAGCAACATATTCAGCAAAAGCGCCGTGCTGACGGTATTCCCGGCACGACACCCCGAGAACCCGTCTGTTGTCGCAGAGATTGATCAGCCCCTGCCTGCAAAAATGACAGACACCGCAGTATATGGTCGAATCGAAGGTGACACGGTCTCCCGGGGTAAAATCCTTCACGTTTTTCCCCGTCTCTTCGACAACACCGGACGCTTCATGACCCATGATGAGGGGAGGGATGCGTCTGCCCGTACTGCCGTCCATTCCATGCACATCGCTCCCGCAGATTCCGCAGGCTTTCACTTTTATGAGCACATCGCCCGGACCGACAGATGGTTTCGGTATTTCCTTGTAGACAAGCCGGTTGTATTCTTCGAGTACAAGCGCCTTCATAATTAATTCCTTAAGATGGTTTGCAGTTTATGGTTCATAGTTTATGGTTTATGGTTTATGGGACAAAAATAATGTCAAATACCCGATGTGATTTATATTTTTACATAGAAACGGGAAACCAGATATAAATAATAATTTCAGACTTCATCATTTATCTATTCCGCACCATTCGCACACGAACATGGCAAGCACTGATGCAGTGGCAACCACATCCCTGAGTCCGATATGCTCATTGATGGTATGGGCATCCTCGAGATTGCCGCAGCCGGTTGCAAGGGTCGGCACTCCGAGCAGATTATTGTAGAGCCAGGCATCCATGGATGTTGTCGCGCCCGCGATCCTGGTCTGTATTCCCGCGGCTTCGTAACATGCAGCGAGAACTTTCACAAAGGTGAGGCCGGGATCGATCCTGCTCGTATCGTGACGGTAGGGGAAGGTCATCTCGTAATTGTCGCGCAGCCATTCCGGGCCGCGTGTTCTGACCCGCTCCGTAAGCTCGCGCATAACTTCTTCCCGCGGTGTTGTGAGAAATCCGAATATCCCGCTGAAAACCGCTTGCTCAGGGGCAATCGTCGGCCAGTTTCCCGCGTGAAGCTCGCCGAAATTAACCGGCATGGGATTCTTGAACGCCGTAAAAAGGGGATCATCGTGAATAGTCCGTGCGAGCAGATCGTCGTGGTAATCCTCGATGATCCCGATCGCCTCCATGGCCATTTTGAGCGCGCTCACTGTTGTTTGCGCAGAACCGGAATGCCCTGCCCTGCCGTGGCAGACTCCCTCGAACCATACGGAGCCCCTGATCGAGGTGCAGATGGTATTCGACAGCGGTTCGAGGTCGATACAGCAGTCTGCACGCTCCCCGCTGCGAACAAGCGCAAGGGTGCCGTTTCCGCCCGCCTCCTCTTCTATGACAAGATGGAGAATGACATCGCCTTTCGGCCTTACACCGAGCTCCTTCAGCGCCCTGAGCATAACCCAGAGAACCGCAATCTGGCCCTTGTCGTCGCATGTTCCACGGCCGTACATGGCGCCATCCCTCACAAAGGGATCAAACGGCCGCGGCTGCTTCTTCGTGGGAGGAACCACATCCGCATGGGCGTTGAATATAACACTTCGCCCGGAGCTGTCCCCCCTGAGAACGACACGGACATTGGGACGGCCCTCATAGGGCTGTTTATCAACCTTCGAAGAATACTCTGTATCATGAATGATCGATTCCGGGACAGACACTTTCTCGCAGATATCGGCAAGACCAGAAAACTGCCCGTACAACCACTCCATAGCCGGTCCTTCATACCCTGAAACCGATTCGAACCGTACGAGCCGGTCAAGAAATGCCGCGGCTTCCTTTTCATACCCGAGGCATGTATTCCGGAGCGTTTTCCTGTCTGTCATGTTTCATATCCTTGAAAACGAGTTCATGGTTTGTGGTCTTTTCCCCTTATGCCTTGTCCCTTATGCCATATGCCCGTCTTTCCGGTTTGTCGTTTGAGGTGTATTGTTGCCCAAGGGGATTCGCAAGCGGCAACATCTGATCAATATACGTAAAGTATTTGCAAGAAACCTCTATTGTTTTTATATTTACTCTTCATGTTTGTAACAGTGTAATATAAAAAAAGTTTATGGTCTCTGGTCTCTGGTTGCATGACCGGATTCGTCAAAGGCAACCACCAAAGCAATATCCAAATATATTCACAATTTCATTTATCATAATACATGTATCGTGCAGTTACTGTAACAGATGGGGAAACGGTGTTGGGGAGGAAAGATATGGAGTGAATAGAGCAAAATAATATTTACAGAATAACGGTTATATCTGAATAACTCTCATGACCATACATGGTCACAACGAAGGATGAAAGTATATTTTTCAGATACAGAGAGAGTTTTTCTCCGTGTCCTCCGTGTCTCCGTGGTGAAATTGTTCATGAGTATTTTCAGATAAACTTTCAAGCAATTTTTATTCAATATTATCCGAATCGATAACCGGGAGAAAAAAATGAAATCGTGTGATAT
>JAJFUH010000049.1 GCA_021372535.1 bacterium | reverse complement strand
TGAGCCCCCGCGATGTTTTGAAGGTCACTGATTTGCTCTTTGAGTTGTTCGTCATAACACTATCTCCTCGGTAACGTTATCACTTTGTTAGTATACATGGTGAATCCGGAAATTACAAGAATAAAAAACTCGAATATCAGCTCAATCTTCCGGTTTATTATAGGTTTGTTGCCATGAATATCTTCTCCCTCAGCCACTCATGGCCTTATTATGACAGAAAATCCGATAGTTTCGGTTGTATCAACCGTGATCCCGCCTGAAGCGAGGATTGAAGCGTGAGGAGCTGCAACTGATAATCCATGATTGCTTCAGAAGCATCGATATCCTCGGTATTCGAAAGAAACTCGGTAAAACTGATGGTATCGTTTTCTGCCCGTGAGTCAGCAGCGGTTATCCGGTTGAGACGTGAACCTATAACTGCTTGAATATTAATGATTTTTTCACTTGCCGTTTCAAGTTTTCCGATGTCATTTCTCAAGGAATCGGAATCGTTCGCCCTGAGGCTGTCTCTGATATCGATGAGGACATTGAAAAGATTTTCTCCGGATTCAAACAGGTCTTCACCATTAATATTTACTTTCATGTTGATGTTTTCACCGATAGTAGTAATAATATCTCCCGAAGAACCCGCGCTTTTGACTGATTCAATCTCGCCATCGGAATTACGGATTGCAATGTACGGTGCAGTATCGCTGTAAGTTCCGCTGAATGTATAGATTGACTCGGACCTGTTGTTGGCGTAACTGTAAACCTGTTCGAGAAGCTGATTGACTTCGTACGATATGGAAAGTTTATCGGTCGGGCCATAAGAATCCGAAGCTCCCTGGATAGTCAGCGTGTTCACCCTCTGAAATATCTCCTGCATCTGGGAAGTAATCGATTCTGTGTTCTGAAGGAGCGTCTGAGACCGCGAGATGTTTCTCTGAAATTGGGTTATCTCATCAAGTTTTGTCCGGATGGCAAGATCGGTCATCACATCAACAGGACTGTCCGATGGTTTATTCAGCCTTTTATTGGTCAGGACCTTCGTTTCAGACTCATATAACCGCTCGGAAGCATAAGCAAGATTATAGATAAAGTTGTTATGGAGTATTTTATCGGTAATTCTCATGTCATGAAACTCCGTTTCACTTTATTACCGGGAGACTCATCGTTTCATATTCACTACGGTATCGAGCAGTTCATCCATCGTTGTAATTAACCGTGAAGCACCCTGGTATATATGCTGTGTCTGAATCATCTTGATGAGTTCCTCGTCAATACTTACACCTTTGACCCGTTCACGGGCGCTGTCAATCTGGTTGACGAGCAATTCCTGATTAACACGACCGTTATATGATTCCTGCCCGATGATACCGATATCTGCAATAAGGGAATTGTAGTATTCGGAAAGAGTGAAAGTCTGATCGACTATTTTGGTATTTTTCATGATGTCGATATTCCGGGCATTCGAATTATCACCTTTTGTACCGTCCCCGGAGACCGCGATATGACCTACATCATCAATATCCGCCGAAAGCGAAATATTGAAAGCCTGGGTTTTAAGAGGATCGAAAAAG
Source organism: bacterium (assembly GCA_021372535.1). Lineage (NCBI taxonomy): Bacteria > bacterium. The sequence continues at coordinate 52,860 of JAJFUH010000049.1, read as the reverse complement.
TCCCTGTTCGTTTCACCATCGAGACCATATCCGTTACGGTGTTCGAAATTAAGCCGTGTCACTAAGGATTCCGCCAGTTTGTCAAGCCGTGTAATAATACCCGGAATTACTTCATCCCGAAAATTCATAAGAGCGCCAAGCTTGCCTCTCTCTGGTATAAATTCATCTCCCTCGGTTGAAATAATCCCTGTCTTTTTGATATTACGGTCACCCCCCGACTGTGAAACTGGAGTGAGCTCAGTAGATGAATCACGTTCGACCATGACATTGGAACCGACAAGGACCGTCATGGTGCCGTCCTGCTGCTCCACAGTCCTTACTTCGACCAGGTTGGAAAGCTCATCTATGAGGGTATCACGTTTGTCGCGAAGATCGTTTGCCTCGCCACCTTGTGCCCCCGCGATACGGATAGAGGCGTTCAGCTTGGCGACTTCGCTGGCAATTTCATTGATTTGCTTTGGAATAGTGGTAATCTCGGTATCGATATCCTGCTGCATGATGATGAGCTGGTTGTTAATACGCTGCATACGGCTTGTGAGCTCATCTCCGATGGATTTGAGACTCTGGCGCGCCGCCATATTAAGTGGTGAATTGGCCAGGTCCTGCCATGCATTAAAAAATTCGTTGATTATCTCACCAAATCCGCGATCCGAAGGCTCATCGAAGAGGAGTTCAACCTGATGGGCAAGGTCTTCAGTTTTACTGAACGCATTGAAATCCTGATTTTCATAGCGATATATTTCATCATACAGGGCGAACCGTGACCGTGTGACCGTCGTTGCATCGACGCCGGCTCCAAGCTTGATGCCACCGCCAAACCTGCTGCTCGACAAGTCACTTTCAGCCGACACAAGCTGTACTTCCTGGCGTGAATACCCGGGTGTATTGGCATTTGCCACATTATGGGAAATGGTGTTAAGAACGTACGTTTGAGCGGCAAGTGCATTTTTACCGACATTCAATCCAAAAAATAAAGTACTCATTTCACCTTCTCACATTGTTCCGTCTATACAAACGCCGCCCGAATTATGCTGGAGCTCGGCTTTTGAAGAATATCCATGCTTCTTCTGCGCGGTTTTCCCGAGGACATTCAGCATTACCCGTATATCGCTTTCCACAAGAATAATTCCCTGTTTAATCAGTATCGAATTGGCGATCTTTTTCTTTTTGATATTCTCATAGATGGTATTGAGCACATGCCCCGTTTCCTGGAGCTTTTTTCTGTATGTGGCATCCACCAGAGGGAAAAGTGTTTCGAGAGTCGATAAATCCGTTTCTTCGCCCAGTATGCTGCTGATTCTGTTCAGAACATTTATCCTGCTTTTTTCCAGACAGGCGATGCTGGAAAACACATCTTCCTGATGTTCGAGATTTTCAGCAAGCGTTGCCGTATTAAACTCGATGAGGCTTTTCTCTTCAAGAATCAATAATTCGCTCACCGTATTAAATGACTGGATTTCTCTCTTCAGAATATCCAGCAGCTCTTCTATGCATGCATTCAATTCCATATGTTTTTCCCTTTCTTATATATCGTCATCTCATCGTCTAATCTTGAGGAATTCCGCTTTTGGAATATGATTTGTTTCGGTCTCCGGTTTTTTCTCCAGCCGTGCCGCCATCGAGTCGTAAAGCTTATCTCCGAGACCGAGTATACCGCGTTTCGCCATAACATCCGCAAGAGCATTATCAATGATGTCGCCGTAAATGTCTCCTTCGGGTCCGGTCCCGAACATGCTGTTCTCGGACATTGTCGAGCGCATGGTGCTCAGCAGCTTCCGGATGAATATCCCCTCGAATCCCTCTGCAGCCTCACGAAGACGGGCTTTTTTTCTGACGGTGTCATCATCGGTCGTGGTTTTTTTAAGGGAATACATACCCTGTTCACGTTCGAGAGAAATAAACGCCTGTCCTTGTTTTTGCAGCTGAATCCCTTCATGGGAAACAGCGGTCATATTCGATACCGGATCCATAAAATTCCTTAAAAAGCGTGGTATAAAACACAGTTTTCGGTAATACAATCTGTCAAGGGTCTGCACGGAGTGCCGATCCCCGATTAATGATTCGGGAACATGTTTTCATGCCCTTGACAACAACGAAACAATACGTTTCATTATCGGGCGCGTGAAAAAGTTCTTTTCACTGCCCTCTTAAATTACAATCAGCTCTGCTCTCAGTGATCCGGCTGTCTTGAGTGCCTGGAATATCGCAATAAGATCACGGGGTGTTGCTCCGAGCACATTGAGTGCCTTTGCCACTTCCGCCACATTCGCCGTCTCATTGAAAGCCACCATTCGTTCGGTAGTCGATACCTGGCCCGGTTGTGCAGCCTGACCGGGCGGCTGCTGAGCGCCGGCTGCCTGCGGCTCGCTGATTACCACCGAGAGCGTGCCGTGCATGATTGCGACAGGGCTCAGGCTGACATTCCCGCCTGCAATGATCGTACCGGTGCGCTCGTTGATGATTACCTTCGCTTTTTCGTCAGGGATAAAAGTGACCAGTTCCATTTCGGAGATAAACCTGACGATATCACCGCTATCCGCATACTCCGGAGGTATCTTTACCACGATACTGCCCGCATCACGGGCGGATGCAAGGGTATTCTGAAAAGTACTGTTTACTGAGGTAGCAAGGCGATAAGCGGTTGTATAATCGGGATTTCGGAGCGTTACCATGAGGCTTCGCTCCTCGACGCCGAGGGTAGGAAGATCGCGTTCCAGTATTCCTCCCTTCGGCACCATACCGACAAGCTGTTTATTCTGCACAATCCCTGTCTGCCCGCCGAAATTCCTGTTTGAACCGCCCACACTGAGCGGCCCCTGCGCCGTGGCATACTGCATCTCCCCCGTGGCGCACATCGGCGTCAGAAGAAGCGTTCCCCCCTCGAGACTCGACGCATCGCCCATGGAAGAGACAGTTACATCAAATGTTCCTCCGGTTTTAACATAGGGTGACACTGTCGCAGTAACAATGACCGCTGCGACATTCTTCACCTTGATGTTGGCGGCGGAAACTTCGATACCCATGCGCTTCAGCATGTTTCCGATTGTCCTGATGGTGAACTGGGTGTTTTTCCCGTCCCCGGTCCCGTCAAGCCCGACCACGAGTCCATAACCAAGAAGCTGAATCTCGCGCTGATCTTTGATTATCGCCACATCTTTCAGCCTGACCTGTGCCGGCGTGCAGGGAACATGAGCCAGACAGACACAGAGTATTGTACAGTATACAAGCGCTCTTTTCATTGAATACCTCGTTATAGAATCCAGTTGATTATTCTCATGAGTAAACCGGGGCGCTGCGCATCGGATACGCTGCCTTTTCCTTTATACGTTATCTTCGCGTTGGCAACCTGATATGAATAAACCGTGTTCTGCGAGCTTATGTCCTGGGGACGGACGAGCCCGGAAATATTGATCACTTCTATGTCTTCGTTGAGTTCGAGCGTTTTTGAACCCTCTATGACCAGATTATTGTCAGGCAGAACATCAATAACCTTGACGGTGATCCGGCTCGACAGCGAACCGTTCCGGACAGTCGATCCCTGACCGCCGTACTGGTTGGATACGTCCAGGGAACCGCTCACCCCGGGGAAAAGACCACGCAGTGCACCTCCAGACGCTTCACCTTTGGCATCCGATTTGTTTTGCTTCTTGGTGTCTGTTTTCGTGTTCTTTGTGGCAGAATTGGATTCCGAAATTATTACCGAAATCACATCTCCCACTTTGTACGCCTTGACATCGCTGTACAGCGAACCCGACCATCCCGAAGAAAGAGATTCTTCAGCCGATACAAACCCGCAGAAAACCGGACAGAGAACGAGAAAAACGAACCATAGACTCCGAAATATATATCCTGTTTTCACGAATATCCTCCTTACTTACCGGCCTGCACCGTTTTATTGTCCAAAACGACACAATCGAGCTGCGCTTTGGTCATTTCGTGATATACCCTGATCTTTTCACCGATTCCGCCGTCCTGACGGGCAACACCTTCACTGTACGCAATGACATTCCCTGCAACGGCTTTAATAACCACCTTGTCGCCCCTGAGGATTACGGGGACCTCTCTGACTTGCTGTTTCGTCAGTACCGATCCGGCACGGAGGATACGGTTTGTCAGCATACCCTCGAGCGGAGCGGTATCCTCGAAATACCCATCGAGTCCTGCCACATCGACTCTGGCAAGCTCCATATCACCGGGAGCTATCTGCTGACCTCGGCTCATATCGGAACGAACGACGGCGACCATCTTGAAAATCTGCACCTTTGCCGTAAGCTGGACACGTTTTACCACATGCCCTCTGTCATCGGAGAATTCCACACGGACAGGAACACGAGCATCGATTTTACGGCCCCCCGGTACGCTTACGGTCATGACGGGATTCTCGACATCCCTGACATCGATATCGCCCATCTGGGGTACAGTGGCCAGAATTTCGAGGCCCGACTCCACGGCAAGTTTCTCTACCTGCTCGATTACGGCAACTCTGACTTTTTCAGCGGGAATCACCGTCGCATGTACTGTGCCGACAGCAAGAGAGAAAACCATGATGCAAGCCAGCATCATCAAAATGTTATTATCCTTCGTTCTCATGGCCATTCATTCTTATCGCTTCAGGTTGTTGGCTATCTGGGTCATGTCTTCGGCGGTCTGAATCGCTTTTGAATTGATCTCATACGCGCGCTGGGCAATAATGAGGTTAACCATCTCCTCAACCGTCTCGACATTCGACAGTTCGAGGAATCCCTGCCTGATCTGTCCGAGGCCGTTCTCACCAGGAATACCTTCAATGGGATCACCCGAAGCGGTCGTCTGGACGAACATGTTCCGCCCGATTGCCGATAGACCTGCCGGGTTGAGAAATTTGACCAGGGTAATCTGGCCTATATCCGTCACCTCGGTCTCACCGGCGTTACGAACCGTCACTGTGCCGTCCACGCCGACAGAAATTTCCTCGGCCTCTGCCGGTATGGTGATTGCCGCGGTAAGACGGTAACCGTCCGAAGTCACTATCTCTCCCTCACGGGAGAGCTTGAGCGCGCCGTCACGGGTGTATGCTTCGGTGCCGTCCGGTAATTCTATCGGAATGAATCCGTTCCCGTCGATAGCGACATCGAGCGCGTTGTATGTCTGGCTCAGGTTTCCCTGACTGAAAATACGCTGTGAGGCGACAGCGCGGGTGCCGTATCCGATCTGAAGCTCGACCGGCACTTCCGAGCCGACCTGCGAGGTGGCGCCGGCCATACGATAGGTCTGGTACAGAAGATCCTGGAATTCGAGCTTGGATTTCTTATAGCCCGTGGTGTTGACGTTTGCAAGATTGTTCGATATGGTATCGACATTCAGTTTCTGAGCAGTCATGCCGCTCGCCGCAGTTCTCATTGCCCGTACCATGGATAGCTCCTTATGTAGTTATCGTATAGTTCCGATTTCAGTCACAACTCTCTGTAAAGTCTGATCCTGTATCTGTATCGATTTCTGTCCCAGTTCGAACATCCGGTAGACTTCTATCATATCGACCATGGACCTGATCGGATCGACATTCGATGATTCGAGATAACCCTGGAGGAAAACCGTATCGTCGCTTGGCTTTATCTCATTAATCGTATCGGGTTTACGAAAAAGCTCCTTGCCGACCGGCTCGAGTGCGGGATAATCGGTCGGGGCAAAATCCGCCAGTCCGATGGTATTCGCCAGTATCCCGTCCACCACGATATCACCGTTACCCTGAATCGCTACATCGCCGCCCTGAATGATGATTCGGTTGTTACGGTCGTTGATGAGATACATTCCTTCTTTTGTGATGAGATAACCGTTGTTGTCAAGGTAGAATCTCCCGTTACGGGTATAGGATATATTCCCGCTCGCATCCTGCACCCTGAAAAAACCCGGCCCGTTCAATGCAAGGTCAAGATCATTATCCGTTCTGTCGAGGGTACCCTGAGTAAAATCGATTCGCCTGTCCTCGGATATCTGGGAGCGGTCAGTTCCGCGCGCATGATTGAGGGCATTGTCGGCTGTGATAAGCTGACGGAGAAAGATATCGCCCTTCTTATAACCGTGCGTTGAAGTGTTCGCCAGATTATTAGCTATGCCGTCCTGCTGAATGATCCGCGGGATCATGCCGTATGCCGATAGATAAAGTCCTTTAACCATGAAGCCGTTCTCCGTTGATCGTTGTACGGTTAACTTCGTCATTTGATAACTGCAACACTCATGCCATAAAAAAAAGGCGGCACAGAAAAATGCCGACCTTTATAATACATTATTATACAATATGTTAACGATAACAGCCCTGACATGAATGCAACGGTAAATCCGGGCGAAACACAATATACGAGAAGATTCTTCCCGTTCCGGGAAAGATTTTCCGGCTATTCCGATTGACTCGAAGAGTCGATATCTATCATTTTCTCCTGGGTTCTTTCCAGGTAGTTTTCGACAACAACCCTTTTCATGTTTCGGAGCTTCTGGGTTATCTCGGCAATACGCTTGGCTTCCGAAAGCACTGTTGTGAGTTTTTTTCTGACAGTCTCGTCAAGATCGGTCCTGATCATGAGCAGCAATTCGATATTTCCGATGATGGTGGTGAGGGGATTGTTGATTTCATGGTTGATGGATGCGGCCATCTGCGCAAGCACCTGATATTTTTCCATCTCAACGATCTGTATGTGCTGCTTTTTTATTTCGCCCTGTGCCTTGACGAGCGCCCTGTTTTTACTTATGAGCTCCTTTTCGTAATGAGTCCGCTCGATCAGAAGGGCAAGCTGTTCTGCGATAATTTCGAGGAACTGGAGGTTCTCCTCGGTAAACGCATCCGGCTGCTTATGTCCGAGATTCATAACGCCGATAAGAGTATCCCCCGATATGAGCGGAGTGGAGACAAACGATCTGAAATGCTTGTGATGACTCTGCCTGAGATTGGGGATGAGCACTGCCCGCCGGTGTTTTGCCACCCATGCGCTGAAGCCGCTTCCCATATCAAAGTCTATGGATTCTATAAGGTCGACACGCGTACCGACTGTTGCAGCCTCTTCCAGCTTGCCGTCCTTTTTACCGGCGATAAAAAGGCTTACGGAATGGCAGCCGACAGCCTCTCTGACCTTTTCAATCGCCAGGTGAAATTTCTCCTCGAGTTTCGAATCGGACCGTATGAGCGTACTGATCTCGTACAGCATCCGAATGCTCTCTATGACCGTGGATGTTTTTTTCATGTTTTTTTCTTGTTCCCGCCTTAAATAGTAATTTTTGATACACTGTTTTACAACAAGTCGCAGTTATACAAGTAAAAATTATGGATAACTGATGACAGATGCTGAAACTATTTCAGCATGACAACTTGATTTTGTAATGTCACCCTGAACTCGTTTCAGGGTCTATACAACAACAAAAATAAACGTCTGTATCTTATACCAATGATCTCAATGTGGTCTTACAGAAACCATGTCGGCTTGTGATAATATTGAGCAAAAACCAATACAGGTCAACTATATTCTTTACATGAATGCATAGTCACTCAGGGGAACCCGACAGCTTTTTTATTCATCCGGTAGATGAACACGAGGACTTCCGCAACGGCTGTATACAGTTCGGGCGGAATAACCTCACCAATGTTGAGGGTCATGAGGAGGGCGAGAAGATCGGGGTCCTCATAGATCGGCACTCCTGCTTCGCGGGCCGCCGCGATTATCTTTTCGGCTATTACTCCTGCGCCTTTCGCTACGAGCTTCGGAGCGCGATCCTCATGCTGACGGTATCTGAGTGCAGCTGCGGTTTTACGGTCGGTCAGGACGCGTTTACGTAGTTTTTTCATCTCACGATATCCAGACTGCCTCCGGGCGCGGAACCGCCGTCTCCCTCACCTTCTTTGCGGACGCCGGCACTGACCGAGCCGATAATGAATCCGCGGGCACTCAGCGAATCGACAAGCTCATGCTGCATCTCGCGGACCAGATCGGTCTGATCCTCGTCGCTCATTGAGAACCGGAGCGACATCACGCCGTTAAGCACATTCATAAATACTTTCACCCGACCGAGATTGACGGTTTCGGCATCGAATGAAAACGTGAAATTCCTTGAATCGATAGTATTCCCGCCGGGCTTATTCCTGCCGTTGACCCATATCCGGGCATTCAGTTTATTACGGACATCACCGAAGGGCAGATCGAAATACATCCCATGGATGTTCTCTTGGCTCTGGAGAATGGAAGAAATCTGGCGCCGGGAGATGCTGTCCAGAAGCGATCTGGTTTCCTGATTGAGGGTTCGTAGCATACCGGAGCTGCGGCTTTCCCCTTCATGGTGTTTCAGGCGTGTCAGTAATGATGTCAGGATGCCCTTGACATCACTGCGAATGAGCTCCTGAAGACGGGATGGATCCCTGCCGGAGCGGTACCATGCCAGAAGGCGCCATTCAAAAGCGATACCGCTGTTTTTAAGTATGTTTTGAACGGAGAGCGCTTCTTCTCCGGCTTCCCAGAATACACCCGTTTTGCCGTTTGCAGCAACCGGAGTGGCAAAATTGTCAAGGAGGATGTTTTCAAGCGTTTGCACCTGTCCGCGCATAAATTCCGCAACCATTCCGTCAGTCAGACCCTTCACTCCCGCTTCTGTCAGATATACATTCAGTTCCGCCGCAAGCGTGTTCAAACGCTGCCCCATCAGAGCGACGGCTTCATCGATTATTCCGGTGGTACTGCCCTGACCGGATTCGATACCCTGAATCCATGATATGACTTCTCCCGCCGCTGTTTCGATTTTTTCAAACATGCCGGCCAGTTTCGGATTGTTGTTCAACACCTCGAATAACGTTCCGAAGTCATTTGCAGCTGAAGGACTTACACCCGCAGCGCCGGTAAAAAATCCCGGCATACCGTCGCGTTCACCCGCCAGCGCATGCACAAGCCGTAGCTCGATGTTCCGGGTCCATGCGGTAATGCTGTCCTCGATCATACTGCCCGGCGATCCTTTCATGGCTTCGGTTGTGAACAGTGAGTCAAGATCGGCGATAAAACGTTCAAGTGTAGCGCGTATTTCACCCGGCAGCCGTTTTCCGGAAAGAATCGAACGAACGCTGTCGCCCAGAGAACCGAGTCGGGTAAAAACCATACTCTCATCATCGGTAGCGTTTTTCACCAGTTCTGCGGTCAGTGGTATACTGTTACGTCGGAGAACAAGGGCGCGCAGGGAGCTCTCTGCATCCATGTCAGAGGGGTTGATGCCGAGAGAAAGGAGCTCTGTTACGAGAGCCTGAACTTCGGTCGGTGAAACTGTGACATGTTTCCGGGAAAAAATCGATGTGAGACCGGAAACTGACGTTTCTTCAGGTGTATGCGGTGTCTGTACGGGTACGGTAACCTGTGATGAAGCCGGGAAACGTGAGGCATGCTCCGGCCGGTTGACATTGGGCGCGCCCGTACCGGTTATCCTCACAATAAACACCCCCGGAAGTGAAAAAACGGGAAATCAGGCTGATTCATAGTATGGGTACGTGATTCAATACGAGGAAAAACAGCGAGACTACACTTTTATGTCGATATGAGCCGGCGGGATGTGTTCGTCGCCGCTTTTCCCATCTTTGTGGTCGGATTCTTCCGGGCTTTCCCCGGTGTTCTCACGGTTTTCATGTTCAGGCTGTTCGTCTTCTGCGGTTTTTCGTTTTTCTTTTTCCTGCTGGTCGGTATGAAGAACGACCAGATCGCCCTGAGGAACGGGATTCGGTGATGTAATCCTTTTCTCCGTCTGTTTTCCCGCCAGGGTCTTCTGAAACTGCTGAAGAACCTCAGGCTGCAATTTCGCGTCCTGCTGCATTCGTTCGACGGCTTGAACTTTCGACAGTGAATCGGTTATTTCAATCGGTCGTACCATGACGCAGCTCTCGTTTTACGCACCGTAATACTGGGTACGCAGTTTGACTCTCAATTTGAGTATGGCTGATGTATGAATCTGTGAAACGCGCGATTCCGAGACATTCATGACCATACCTATTTCCTTCAGGGTCAATTCTTCATAATAGTACAACGCTATCGCAAGCCGCTCCTGCTCGGGCAGTGTGCCCAGAATTCTGGCAACATTGCTGATGAGTTCCTTACGTTCTATGGACTGGAGCGCGCTTTCATTACCGCTCACCAGGGTATCGATTCTCTTTACCGGCTCACCGCCGCCTGTCAACTCCACCTGTTCATCGAGCGACAGGAGCGTCGTCCCGGAGACCTGGTCAAGCGCCTTGTAATACTTGTCCATGTCCCAGTCGAGCTCTACCGCTATCTCCTCATCGGTAGGAAGACGTCCGAGCTTGTTGACAAGAGTGGAGATAGCGCCCTCGATCTCTTTCGATTTGGCGCGTGTCGACCGTGGTATCCAGTCGAGAGCCCGGAGTTCGTCTATTATCGCTCCCCTGACACGGGTAGAGGCATAAGTCTCGAATTTGACTCCTTTGGTGGGATCGAAGTTATTGACCGCATCGATGAGACCTATCACTCCCGTATTTATCAAATCACGTTTGTCAATCCAGTTCGGTAATCCGATCGACAGCCGGGCCACGATAAAATTGACCAGTTTGAGATGTTTCTTTATCAGCTCGTCACGTTTCTGGTTCTGGGAAAACTTCTTATAAGTATCGAGGCCTTTCCGTCCGCTTTGACCGCCGATGCACTGTTTTCTCCGATCACCCTGAATCCTGCGGTCGTTGGTGATCCTTCTTTCGGGACGTTCTCTCCGCTCCTCCTGAGCTCTTCGTTCACTCAGGAGTCTTCTGTCGACCTGATTTCTTTTATCATTCATGCCGCCCTACTTTATTTTATCGGTTGAAAAGACGTCCTTTATTAGTTGAATTTATTCCGACGATATTTTTAGCAATTTTCCGAATCGACTTCATCGACGGCGACGATTGCGCGGATAATGCAAGGGGAATCTGGCGTAACACCGCCTGTCCGACCGCATTGTCACGAACTATCGAGCCACGGTTCTGTGTCGCCCGTTCGAGAAAACGCCGGGTGATCTCGTTGAATTTTGTATAAATACGCTCGGCTTCCTCATCATTCTTGACCATGTTGACAATGACCCCGATCTTCATGTCGGGCTTCTGCACAGTTACGAGCTTCACCATCGCATACGCATCCGCAAACGCCGTCGGCTCGGGTGTCATAACCACAATCACCTCGTCAGCCATGAAAACAAAATCGACCACATTGGCCGATATCCCCGCGCCGGTATCTATAAATATAAGCTCAAACGCGTTTTCGAGCTTGAGAAGTTCCTTCTTGAACTGGATTTTCCCATCCGGTCCCATTTCCTGAATATGCCCCATCCCCGAGCCTGCCGGCAGTATGGTCAATCCTTCAGGCCCTTCGGTAAGAGCATCGAAGATACTTGCCTGGCCGTTCAAAACCTGCTCGATCGTACGGGTGGCGGAAATACCGGTCATCAGGTCAACATTTGCCAGACCCATGTCGGCATCGATCAACAGCACGCGGGCTCCGGCTTTCGAGAGCGAAATCGAGAGATTTACCGCAATGGATGTTTTTCCCACACCACCTTTCCCGCTCGTAATGGCGAACACCCTGGCCCGGTTAGACTTGAGATGAAGTTCCTTATCTCGCTGCATCGTGTATTCCCAAACGGTTATTTTCCCTGCATATTATCTTCACCGCGCCGCTCCCTTTCCCTCGAGGATACTTGTTATGAGGTTCCCGGGATCGGCTATGGAAAAATCCCCCGGAACATTTTGTCCGAATGTGACATAGGAGAGCGTTTTTTTCGAAATCAGCGCAAACGAAACCATAGATCCGTACTGGTCGCTCTCATCGAGCTTGGTGAAAAGAATACGGTTCGGCTTCAGAATCCCGAAATTGTCGAATACACGTTTCATCTCGGAAAACGATGTGGTGATGCTCATGGCGAGATGCACTTCCTGGGGTATGAGTTTCTGCAGGAACTCCACCATTTCGAGCATCTGCGCTTTATCCATGGGACCCGAGCCCGGTGTATCCACGAGAGTAATGTCGCTGTCCATAAGGCCGGGCATGATACCCGGAATCTCGTCCGGACTGTAGGCGATATATAGGGGAATATTTATAATCCTGCAGTATGCTTTCAACTGCCCGACGGCATCGACTCGTTTTGTGTCGATGGTCAACACCGCCACCCTTTTCTCCTGGTTGAGTGAAAAATCGGCGGCCAGTTTCGCGATTGTCGTCGTTTTTCCCGAACCGGTGGGTCCGATAAAAGCAATGACCCGCGGTTTCGCGCCAGCAAGCAGAATCGGACTTGGCTGCCCCAGGCCGCTTAAAAGGATGTCCTTTGCCCGCTCGATAATCACTTTTCCGTTCACGAGCTCGCCGCCGTTCAGATCATGGAGAAGCTGCCGTGTAAGACGTTTCGCTATTTTTTCATCCACTCCTGAATCGCGCATGCGTTTGAGAAGACCCGCAAGCTGCGCGGGAAGGCCGTCCATCTCACCAGTCAGGGCGGAATCTGCAAGCTCCCTGATCGAGCGTTTCAGCTCCTTGATATCCTCTACGATCCGGTCAACATGGACATGGTCGTCGAGCTCCTTGACTGTGACTTCGGCCGTCCTTGAAGGTATCGCTGCTCCCGAAGAGGGTTTATTATATACACCCGAATGGTCGGGAGGATACAGCCGCGCTTCACCGGGTCCTATCGGACGTGAACGCGAATCACCGCCTGACGGTCGCCCAGCAGAGCTCGCACCGTTCGTCGGATTATCGTCGATGGCGGCGGTAACCTCGACCGACGAGCGGCCGATCAAATCGAGCATCCCGCCCTTTTTCTCGCTCCGGGTGCTCAGTATGATCGCATCGGTGCCCAGCTCTTCGCGTACTTTCGAAAGCGCCTCGGTCATTGTCGGGGCTGTGAATTTCTTGATAATCATGATTCAGCCTTCACCATACCCACTGAAAAAATTTCAACTTCCGGTGCAACCTCATTATATGACACAACCCCTAAATTGGGGAAACTGATTTCTGTCATCGTCCTGAATCCCAGCCTGATGCTCGAAGATGTCAGCGCCACCGGCTGCTGGTCGTTGGTAATCATCTGTTCCACCAGCGTGCCAACCCGACTCAGCAATTCCTCATTCATCTCCGGGCTGAGGTTGATCATCAGTCCATGCGGAGAGGATTTCGTATTTTCCAGAATCATACGTTCGACTTTCGGCGACAGGGTGAATACGGTCAGCCTGCCATCTTCATCAATATACATTTTTGTAATCGATCTGTAAAGTGCCGCTCGCGCAAATTCACCGAGCGTATTAGGGTCTTTCGTTGTCGCGGCATAATCACCGACCGCCTCGAGTATGGTCACGAGATCACGAACCGGTATACGTTCTTTCAGAAGATGCTGGAGAATCTTCTGGAGCGTACCGAGGCTCAGGCTCTGCGGAATCAGCTCATTCACCAGCACCGGATAATCGCGCTTGATATTATCCACAAGCGCCTGTATGTCCTGGCGCGAGATGATTTCGTGGGCATGCCGCTTGATGGTTTCCGACAGATGCGTTGCGAGCACGCTCGATGGTTCGACGACGGTATATCCGCTTAATTCGGCCTTTTCACGGCTCTGTGCGGTTATCCATTTCGCCCTGAGCCCGAACGCAGGCTCGATGGTATCCTTACCCTCTATCTCCTCCTCCGCAAAACCCGGATTCATGGCGAGAAACATATCGGGTTCTATCTGTCCCCTCCCCACGACATTCCCCCGTATCATGATCGTGTAATCGTTGGCATTGAGCTTTATGTTGTCGCGAATCCTGACAGGCGGAACGATAATCCCCATGTCCTGGGCAATCTGCCGCCGTAACGTGGTTACCCGGTCGAGAAAATCCCCCCCCTGGCTTTCATCGACTATCGGTATTATGCCATACCCGATTTCCACGCCGAGAATATCCACCTGGAGGTAATCCTCGATACGTTCCTGCGGGAGCTCGGAAGGTTTTTTCTCCTCGGCAACACGCTTTCGCTCGGCAAGGGTACTCTGCCTGAGAAGAATCGCCGCATACATACCCGTGGCGATTGCCAGTATGAAAAACGGTTTTGTGGGCAGACCCGGAATGATTCCGAACACCGCGATCATAATGGCTGACATGACGATCGCGATGGGCCTCTTGGATATCTGATCACGGATATCCTGCCCGAGATTCGATTCCGAGGTCGCCCTCGTCACGATCATACCTGCTCCCGTGGACATGAGCAGCGCCGGTATCTGTGTTACAAGGCCATCTCCTACGGTGAGCATGGTATAGACCTGTATCGACTCCATCCAGGGCAGACCGCGCTGCGCAACCCCGATGATGAAACCCCCAATAATGTTGATAATCGTTATGATCAAACCGGCAATGACATCGCCGCGGACAAATTTCGAAGCACCGTCCATCGCTCCGTAGAAATCCGCCTCACGGCTGATTTCTGTCCTTCTGCGGCGGGCTTCGTCCTCATCGACAAGTCCGGCGTTCAGGTCGGCGTCTATAGCCATCTGTTTGCCCGGCATCGCATCGAGGGTAAAACGGGCCGAAACCTCAGCAATACGGCTCGCTCCCCGTGTTATAACCACAAACTGGATAACAACGATGATGCCGAATATTATAAATCCCACCACATAGTTCCCCTGAACGACAAATGTCCCGAACGACCGTATGACATTACCCGCATTCCCGCTGCCGAGAATCAGACGTGTGCTTGCAACATTGAGGGCAAGCCGGAATACAGTGGTCATGAGGAGCAGTCCGGGGAAAATCGATAGTTCGAGGGGACGGGTAACGTACATGGTGACGAGGAGGATAACAATGGAGAAAACGATATTGAAACTCAGCAGAATATCCAGCAATCCGGTCGGAATGGGAACGATCATCACACCGATGATCGCAATCACCAGTATCGCGAGGATAGCATCGGATATAAAGGAAAATCTTCTCGTCGTCGGGATTGGCGCCGCCAAATCGGTTTCTCCGGATAATCTCAAGAAAACCATATCCATGCAGCCCAGGAGATCATTCCATCAGGTGCTGCACGTTTCTTTCATGCAATATAGTATCATATTTCGATTTATACCACTTTTTTCCCTTTGAGACGGTATACGTATGCAAGAACCTCGGCCACTGCGGTATAGAGATCGGGAGGAATAGGATTGCCTATTTCCACGGCCTTGAAGAGCGCCTGTGCAAGAAGAACGTTTTCGATGATGGGCACACCCGATTCTATGGCTATTGTGCGGATTTTTTCCGCAATGAGGTTCTTGCCCTTCGCCACCACGACAGGAGCAGTCATGCCGGGCTGATAGGAAAGCGCAACCGCAAGCCGCGTCGGGTTGGTAACCACCACCTCGGCTTTCGGGACCTCTTCCATCATACGGCGCCGTGAGAGCTCACGCTGAACAGACCGTATCCGCGCTCTCAGGAGAGGATCGCCCTCGGCCTGTTTCATCTCCTCCTTCAGCTCCTGACGGGTCATCATCATCGACCGTTCGTAATCCCAGCGCTGGAAACCGTAATCGAGTATAGCAATCACCGCATATCCGATAAGTATCTTGAGTGCAATGGAAAACACGGTATATCCGGTAAATGCAAAAATATTCCCGACCGTCGAATCCGAAACAATCATGATATCGTTCATGAATCCCCTGAGCGCCCGGTAACCGATCCATGCCACGACAATAATTTTTATGACATCTCGTACGAGCGTCTCGAACGATCTTCTCGACAAAATACGTTTCGCACCTTCGAACGGATTGATTTTCTCGGCTTTCGGCATGAGCGGCTCACCGGTAAACAGAAATCCCACCTGAAGAACGTTCACCGCAATTCCCGCAATAGCCATGACCACAAATACCGGCAGGAGAATGGTAAAAAATGTGATAATCGCATTCATGAGAAGACCACGGATGTTGGATAGGCCGAGATCGTACGTGTAACTCTGGGTAAACACTCCCGTTACATAGCGTTCCAGTCCCTGGAGTATGTGGCGGCGGAACAGCATGAGAACGCTGAAACCAGCGAGAAGCATGATGGCCGAACTTACCTCGGTGGAACGGGCTACCTGCCCTCTTTTACGCGTTTCTTCACGGCGTTTTTGAGTCGCCTGTTCGGTTCTTTCCTGACCGGTATCCTCGGGCAAACTGTCTCACCTCCCCGTAGCGCGGAAAAATTCCGGGCGCGTTCCGGGTGTCGAAGTGTATGACCAAACACTATATACAGCGATAAATATATACAGGGTATGAAAATTTTTCAACCAAAATCCGCCCGGAAACATCGGCTTACTGCAATATTTCAACCTTGAAGCATACGAATGATCGTGAAGAAATGCGTCTGGAGACCGCCGAACACACGCTCGATGATAAGAGCGAATACGGGAAGCGTAAAGGCGATAAGGGCCAGTCCTACCCCGATCGCGAGGGGAAATCCGACGATAAAGACGTTCATCTGGGGTACTGTCCGGGCGATGATTCCGAGTATCGCATTCAGGATGAACAGGGTAATGATAACAGGGGCAGCGAGCTTTACAGCGACAACGAAAACCATGCCGGACAGGGTGATAAGATAATTTCCGATGGACGGATTCATCACGGCCCCGCCGGGGGGAAGAAGCTCGAAACTCCTGATGAGTGCATTGATGATGATATAATGTCCGTCGATAAGGACGAATATGATAAGGCTGAAGAAATAATAGAATTCACCGATAACGGCAATTTCTCCCGCTCCCATGGGGTCAACGACATTAGCAACGGCGAGTCCCATCTGGAGACCGATGAGGTGTCCTGCAAACTGCACGGCTGAGAAGAAGATGATGACTCCGAATCCCATCAGAAGACCGATTGCAATTTCGTTCAGAATCACGAGGACAAATTGAACGAGTGTCGCCGGGGGCGCGATTACGGGGGTTGTTATCCACGGAATAATTACAAAGGCAAAGAGCAGAACCAGCCAGATACGGAGCACTCTGGGAATCGACATATGACCGAATACGGGCACGGTCATGAAGAGGGCGCCTGTTCTGAACGCAACAAGCAGGAAATGATAGATATCCGTGAGCGAAATGGTGTACAGATTCATTCGGTATTCTCTTCGATGTACCCGCGGAACATCCATTGGGTGATCCGCGGATTATCCCGCCATTGGTCGGCTCGTGAATGCCGGAAACACCTACATGGCAAAATTCGGGAGCCTGGTCAGGAGACGGATGGTAAAATCGACGAGCGTCCGTATAAGCCACGGCATGAAAATCGCGAGTGCGAGTGCGACTGCAATGATTTTCGGAATAAAGGTAAGCGTCATTTCGTTTATCTGGGTAACCGCCTGGAGAATGCTCACCAGAAGACCCACAACAAGCCCGAAGCCGAGCATGGGTGCGGCAAGGAGCAGCGTAATGATCATCGCTTCGCGTGCAATCTGTATAGCCTGATCGGGTGTCACTTCGAAATCCTCCGCTATCGAAAACTTGTTATAAGCGACTGGACAAGCAGATACCAGCCGTCAACCAGCACAAAAAGGAGAATCTTGAACGGAAGCGAAACCATGATGGGCGGAAGCATGAGCATTCCCATGCTCATGAGCACGCTCGCCACGACCATATCGATAATGAGAAACGGTATGAAGAGCATGAATCCCATCTGGAAAGAGGTTTTCAATTCCGATATCACAAAAGCGGGAATAAGAACAACTGTCGGAACTTCGGATTCGTTCGCGGGCTGGGGGTAATTACCCGCTCGTATAAAGAGTGCAATATCCTTTTCCCTCGTCTGTTTGAACATGAACACTCTGAGCGGGACAATAGCACGTTCGAACGCCTGCCGCTGGGTAATCTCCTTTTTGATATACGGTTGTATGGCCTGGCTGTTTATCTCGTTGAACACTGGCGACATGATAAAAAAGGTCAGAAAAAGGGAAAGTCCTATGAGAACCTGGTTGGGCGGCATCTGCTGGGTGCTCAGTGCATGACGGAGCAGGGAGAGGACAATGATGATCCGCGTGAACGACGTGAGGAGAACCAGTAAAGCCGGAGCGAGACTCAGAAGTGTGATAAGGAGAATGATCTGGACTGTGACCGATACATCCTCCGGCGAGTCGCTTCTTCCGATCTGGATGTTCAAACCCGGGAGGTTCTGGGCGTATACGCTCCCCGCGGCGAGGATCACCGCAAGGAAAACAATACCCGCCCACATGAGTTTACGTTCCATAATCTCCTGTTTCCCGTGGAATCATCACCGCATGTATCATTGGCTTTTCTTCGAGCTTGTATCCCCGTCATGCGTACGGCCTTCTCCGGTGAATCTGTCGAAAAGACTCTTGAAAACACCCTGTTCGGCCGGCATCCTGAGATTCAGGCGTTCCATCTCGCTGCCGGTGAGCTCGCCGAGTCCGGTTATGGAATTCTCAGTGCAGCCCACAATAAAAACCCTGTCCAGTATTCTGACAAGCGCGATGGTTTTTTTCGGATCGATATGCTGAATTTCAAGCACCTGTACAACTCTGCCATCAGTTCCGCCACTGCCCCTGAGCCTCATCACTTTTTTAAGCACCCACAGGGCGAGAACAAGCAGAACAATCGTAATCCCGAGCGCAACAAGAACTTTGATCGTCTGCATGATAAGGTTCACTTCGGTACGTGCCGAATCGGACAACAGACCAATCGTACTGTCGGGATCGACAGCCGCAAAGCATTCTGCGATTCTGAATAAAATAAGATACACACTGGAAACAAAACTGAGAAGTACAATCTTTCGAGGAAAGGATGGAAAGGAAAAACTGTCCCATCCGCATAAAACATATATATCCCGAAGCGCAGAACAATGTGCAAGCCGCCGTAACTGTATCATCCACCTGAGGGAAATATGCGGCATTACAGAACGCTCCTCGGAAATCACGAATAACGATCAGAACAGCGACCGGTCACATCATGTCTGTGCGGGCTAGGGCGGAAACAGGAAAGCACGTGCCCGATATCCTGCATACCGCACTAATTAATTAAAGCATCTTGATTCGGTCTTTAGGGTCGATCAGGTCGGTGATACGGACGCCGAAGTTCTCATCCACCACAACAACTTCACCTTTTGCGAGCAGCTTACCGTTCACCAGAAGATCGACCGGTTCGCCCGCAAGCTTGTCAAGTTCGATGATCTTGCCCGGACCGAGACTGAGAATATCTTTAATCTGCATCTGTTTGCGGCCAAGTTCAACCGAAATATTGAGAGAAACATCGAGCAGCCTGTCTATACTGTCCCTGTCCGCTCTTTCATCCGATGGCCGAAGCTGCTGAAAAGAGAGCGGTTTTACAGGAATCTGGGCTTCCTCATCCTCTCCGCCAAAATCCAATCCTTCACTGATACTGCCCAAATCTTCCTCACTCATCGCAGCTGCCATCTGCTGTTCCAGGTCGAGCTCTCCGGCATCGGCTTCCCCTTCGAGAGCCATCGTCGCGGCCATCTGTGTTTCCAGATCATCATCGGTCAATCCCTGATCGCCTTCGGCAGCTATTGCCGCAGCCATTTGAGACTCGAGATCATCCTCGCCCAGATCGACATCCTGAATTCCCTGTTCGAGAGCTTCATCGGCGCCGGCAGCATCATCAATTTCGGAGCCCAACGCCTCTTCATTTTCATCGGGTACCATACTATCAGTCCTCCGGTACCGAAAGATCTATTTTCCTGTTATAAATACGGGATAAAATCTCAATGCCCTTGTATTTACCGACCAATCCCGCGCGACCTTGAAATTTCAATTCATTTTCAACATAAATATCGATTTCTTCATGTAACCGCCGTCCGAGTGTCACCACATCACCCAGTTTGAGGTCAAGCAGCTCATTGAGAGAGAGCTTTGTCTCTCCGAGGATTGCCTTGACCGTGGTATCGAAAACTTTTATTCTTCTGCGGTTTTTTTCCAGCTCCTCCCGCGGAACTTCCTTCGCCGAGCTCACAAGATTCTGTCCGCCGAGACGCAGCGCAATAGGCTCGATCGTTATATAGGGATAGCAGAGGTTGATAAGCCCGCTCACATTTTCACTTTTAAGCTCGAACGAAATAAGCACGACAGTCTCCGATGCAGGCACGACCTGAACAAATTCAGGGTTGGTTTCCAGCATCTCCACATTACATTCGAGCGGAATTATTCTTTCCCAGGTACGTTCGAGGTCACGAAGAGTCCGGTTGATGATATTATTCATGACACTTTTTTCAATCCAGGTAATTTCACGCTCCGTGACTATCGAGGTGCCCCTGCCGCCAAAGAGCCTGTCGACAAAGCTGAAAACCACCGACTGGCTGAAATCGATTATCGCGACACCTTCGAGCGGTTCCATCCTGAAGGTGTAAGTACAGCTCGGCGACGAAAGGCTCATGATGAATTCACTGTATGTAATCTGATCGACCGATACCAGGTTGATTTCGATAACTGCACGCTGGAGTGTCGAAAAGGTCGCGCTCAGAAGCCGTGCAAAATTATCATGCAGGTTCTGGAGAGTTCGCAGCTGATCCTTGCTGACTCGCGCGGGATGACGGAAGTCATAGGTATTTATGAATTTTTCCGCTTTGGTCGGCTCAGCCTGGACCTGAACATCCTCCCCGTATGACACTGCGGAAAGCAGCGCATCTATTTCTTCCTGGGAGAGAATCTCAGCCACAGAACATCACCTCCTCTTATGGAAACTGGATAATTCGCTGTTTGATATATAAATTGGTGATCGAGCCGCTTGTCAGTGTCGAATTGACAAGATCGGTCATCTCTTTCCGATACTGTTCCCACTGCTTGGCATCGGAGAGTTCCTGAACAGTTTTCATCGACAGATAACTCGAAATTTTGTCCATTATCTGGGCATTCCTGACCCCAATGTCTGCAATGACTTCCGGCGCTTTCGCCTCGAGTACAATATCGCACGAAAATATTTCTCCGCTTGACTGCGCGGGATTCAGATTGATGGCTTCGAGCGGGATCATGGTTCCAGGCGGCTCCTGAATAGCATTGCTCTCCTGCGCTTTCTGATCCTCCGAACCGGCAACATCGGTCACATTCTCGCTTTTATATGCCCAGTTCAGTATCTTCTTGCCTATGAAAAAACCGGCAATAATATCAATCAGGACAATAACAAGAATTATCACGATATATTTCAAAATCGTATTTCGATCCGCCATGGACATACCTCCAAGCCTGTATAATACTCCGGAAACCGGTTTATCCCTTACGGTAATAGACAGAAATTATTCATTAAAATCAATAAAAATTTCAACTCTCCGGTTCAATGCCCGACCTTCAGGCGTATCATTCGCGGCCACGGGATGAAACTCTCCGCATCCTACGGGACGAAGCCGCGAGGGGTCCAGATTCTCCTGTTGCGACTGGATATACGATATGACCGATAACGCACGCCCTATTGAGAGTTCCCAGTTGTTCCTGAACTGGGATGTTTTGATCGGTACGTTATCCGTATGACCTTCTACCCGGATGACTTCCTCTCCGGAACTGACAACTTCGACGATTTTATTCAGAACAGGTAATATACCAGGCTTGATTTCCGTTTTGCCTGTGTCAAACAGCGCTGGATCACCGATAGTGACATGTACACCCGCCTGAGTTTCACTGACCTTGATGATACTGCTCATATTCTGATCCCGAATGATTTTCCTGAGCTGTAATACCGCACGTTCACGTTTCCTGGAGCGACTTTTCTCTTCACCGGCTTTCGTCTGCCGCTGCATCTGTATTGGATTGGGCGTAACTTTCGTCTGATAAGGCAATGCGCCGAGGGCTCCCTTGAGTGATGCAGCCGCTGCTTTGAACTTTTCGATCTCCATTGTTGAAAATGATACAAGAAGCACAAAGAAACATAAAAGCAACGACATCAGGTCCCCATATGTAGTCATATAAGCAGGTGAACCTGCGGGGGGAGTATCTTCTTTTTTTTTCCTCGGCATACGTAACCTATTGTTTTTTCGCTGCCATTTGTGATCGCTGCGAAGGGGCGAGAAATGCTTTCAGTTTCCCCTCGACAATTCGCGGGTTGTCACCCGACTGTATGGCCATGATTCCTTCAATACTGAGCTGTTTCAACAGCAATTCATTTGCCGACCGGTTTTTAAGTTTCCCCGCTATCGGTGTACATATAAGATTCGCAATCAAGGCGCCGTAGAGAGTCGTTATGAGTGCCACTGACATACTCGGACCGATGGTCGAAGGATCGTCCATTTTCGCGAGCATGGCAATCAGACCGACAAGCGTTCCGATCATTCCGAACGCCGGGGCATACATGGCCATTGCATCGAAAATTGCAGCTCCGGTTTTGTGACGTTCTGCAATATAATCAAGTTCGGTGGTCATTATCTCTTTGATATATTCAGGTTCGGTGCCGTCCACTGCGAGATTAATACCACTTTTGAGAAAATCGTCATCGAGCTTCTGCGCCTGCTGTTCAAGAGACAGAATTCCTTCACGGCGGGCGGTTTCAGCAAAACCAACCAGTACTTCAATAATACCGTTCGGGGATTTTTCAGTATGTAAAAAAGCATTCTTTACGACTTTAAGCACACCGAGAATCTCCTTGAGCGGGTAGTTTATAAACGTCGCACCGAGGGTTCCGCCAACGACAATTAATACGGATGGTATATTCCAGTACAGGAGAAGACTTCCGCTAGTTAAAATACCATACAGCACAAATCCTATCCCGCACACAAACCCTATAACAGTGGCAAGGTCCATTCCCGCTCCTTGTTATTCCGATACAGGCCCATGGGCGATCCGTCTCTTATAGGCCGTAACCTTGTCGATTACCTCATCGACAGATTCCTTAATGATGATTTTCTGTCCCGTTGTCAGTGTAACAATAGTATCGGGAGTTTCCTCGACAAACTCAATAAGATCAGAATTTACAACAATCACCGAATTATTGAAACGTGTTAATTTTATCATCGTCACGCCTTACTGATTAATATGGCCATATACTGTAAAATATCATAATTCTCATGTTTTTGCAAGCTGCCCGGTAATAAAAAAGCTCTTCCGTATCCGGGAAGCCCCTTATGACATGGTCATAATCGCTGCGGGGCTTCCCATTAATCGTTTATACTAAAATACATTCAAAATTTTAAACTACCATATGAATTTACCGCTTCATATTGACTGTTTCCTGCAATATTTCATCGGTTGTCACCACAGTCCGCGCATTCGCCTGGAAAATACGCTGCGCCATGATCATGTTGGTAAATTCTTCGGCAATATCCACATTGGACATCTCAACAGCGCCGGGAGTTATGGTAGCGGTGATGGATGATCCCGCAAATCCGTAAATGGCAAGACCGGAGTTGCTCGATACATCATAGGTGTTATCGCCAACCCGCTGAAGACCGGCGGGATTATTGAAGGTGGCAAGCACGAGTCGTGCTATCTTACGGGAGTTGCCGTTGGTGAAAAGACCGGTGATCGAACCGTCATCACCAATCACAACATTGTCCAGCACACCGGCAGAATATCCGTTCTGATCACGGGCAATAACCGTGTTGGTGCTGGAAAACTGGGTGATGCCGTCAGCCGACCCGAGTGTACCGAAATCGAGCACGATATCAACGGGGACATCCGCTCCGTTCTTGGGGTCGAATGTAAACGAGCTCGCACCCTGCGAATAGGAAAACGATTCGATGACGCCATTGTTATCGAACGTCACATATCCCGTGTAACCTCCCGACAGCTCTGCCGGTGAAGGAACGGATATGTTCCACTGCCACCGGTTGGGAAGTGTTACATCCTTCTTGAACTCAACTGTCAGCGTATGAGCGTTTCCGAGTGAATCGAACACGCGGACTGATGCGGAATGAGTGACATCCGAGGCTTCACGGGTTTCAGACCAGTTACCGACGGTAGCGTCGAAAACATTGTCAAATTCCGTTGCCGTCCCCCCGGTGCTGATATTCACTGCCGAAATTGCATAGTCAAGGCCGCCATCGGCATTGATTATGAGCGCGCCATTCACCGGATCAATTTCCACAGGATTGACATTGGTGATATTAAACGCGCTCTTGAGGCTTTTTACGTAATCATCGTACGTGATGCTTGCTCCCTTACCGTCATCAACATTAATTGTGGCGGTGGTAATGGAATCTCCGCCAATACGGCCATCAACGGTGATTGCATCGGTAAGCTTGAGTCCCAGATCGACGCCCGAGGAGTTACGGAGGGTCGTCAGGGCATCATCGGCCATTGCCACATGTGAAAACTCATCGGTTGTTTTTGCACCAACCACACCGTTCGCAGTCGCAATAGCCTTATTGAGAACCGAATTCACGCTCGACAGAGTGATTGTATTTGCTGCATTCCCTTTATTGGCAAACTGAAGGGCTCCCGCGCTTGTTAAAGATGCGGTAACAAGAGTCCCGAAATCATGATTGATTTCTGCAATCAGATCGTCGAGTGTGTGGAAATCCATACTCGATGCCCCGGTATCCTCCTTTACATAGGTATAAGTCTTTGATGTTTCACCGGTTGCGACATCATTCACATTAACCGTGAGGGTTGTCGACAGTGAAGACATACCACTTATCTGAAGGTTCGCATCCCCTCTGGCATATAAGCCGTTCACATCGGTGGCACTTCCTGCTATCTCACGGGAATAGAGACGTCCTGTTCTGATAACATTCCCGACCGGTGTAGCCGAAGCATCGAGATTACCGACAAAATTGACTTTCGTTGTCGTTTTTGCCGGATCGACGGTGCCAAAGGGAACAGAGATATCCGCTATCGGGGAACCGTCATCGACCACTCCGGATTCATCGGCCATTCTCCCCTGAACCTTCATACCATTAAACGGTATAACAAGACGGCCCTTGGAATCCCACTGGAATGAACCCGCTCTGGTATAGAAATAACGCTGGTCGTCTGAAACGACAAAAAATCCGTCGCCTCGTATCGCAAGGTCACTCGTGTTGCCGGTGGACTGTATCGGTCCCTGGGTGAGAATGGTATCGATGGAGCCGATGGATGTACCATTTCCAAGCTGGAGCGGATTGACACCGCCCTGATCTCCGGGCGGTCTCGATGCACCCTGAAGAAGCTGATAAAATGATTCCTCGAAGGTAATCCGGCCCCGTTTAAATCCCATGGTGCCGGAGTTAGAGATGTTATTCGCAATAACATCCATAAACACCTGCTGGTTTCGTATTCCACTCACAGCAGTAGACATTGTCTGCCCTGGCATGTTCACATCTCCTTTTCTTGCTGAACACCGCGTCTGTCAATCGGCGGTGCAGGGCCTCCTTCTCGCGAGGTCCGGCCCGTTGTTTTATTAAGCTATAACTGCGCTATCAATATTCGTAAATACATTATCCTTTATCGAATCTCCCGAAAGAGCGGTCACAACCGTTTTGTTTTTTATGCTGACTATCAAAGCCGTGTCGTTGAGAAGGATGAGTGAATCAACCGCTCCTTTTTCCTGAGCCTTTTCAACAGCCTGGGAGAGCCTGGATATTTCACTGTTTCCAAAGGTTATCCCGCGGTCGTTCAGTCGTTCCATCGCATGGGCGCTGAAAGTTATTCCTGTTTCGCGTTCCAGCTGTACCTTGAGTACATCGACAAAAGACAGGTCACGGCCCGAGCGTATGATCCTGGTCAAACCGGAGCCTGTCCCCAGAGATCCCACATATCCTGCTATGTCCGGCCGCTCTACCATGTTTCACCTCCTTCCGGCGATATCTCAACTATTTGTTATTCTTGAGTATTTACGATGCTTTTAACCTTATCAAACGGCACCTGAATACCGTTCACCTCAAGATACGCCATACCTTCCTTATATGATATTCCTTCAACCATGCCGATGAATACTGGTGTTGCTGTCGCATCGTTTCCTACCGTATCATACGCTGTTATCTTGTATGAATAGGTTCCCGCTGCGGCGGGAAGTCCGCGGTTTGTCATCCCGTCCCATTCCACCGAATTCAGCCCGTCATCCATTTCATCAAGGTTTATGGTACGGATAACCGTGTCGCTGCTGTCAAGCACCTCGACCTTACCGTTCGTGATGTCCACATCGAGATCGAAATTGAGATCGACGGGAGTGCTGCCGTCATATGCAAATTCGTCGGATTCGGCGGAAATGTACTTGTCCATGAAATTAACCATCATCGAATTATTGATCGACCCGGTAATCGAGCTGTTCAAATCGATCATCTCGGTGAGAGAAGAATTCATGGTCGTAAGTTGTTCGAGCGTGCTGAACTGGGCAAGCTGGGCTACAAATTCAGTGTTGTCGGCGGGATTGAGGGGGTCTTGATTCTGCATTTGTGCAAGAAGGAGCTTGAGAAAATCATCCTTCCCAAGGGTTTCCGTGTTAAGGGTGGAACTTGCCGTGGTTTCTTCAGTCGTTCCCCAGATTGATCCCGATTTCTGAGAAGTTTCGGGAGTATATAAATTAGATTTATAATCCGTTGCGATATAAGACATACCTGAAATCCTCCTTTACATCCATAAATCAAGATAGTCCGAATTCATAGATTTTCCGCGCAGTACCGTTTCTCCTCCGGTAACATCGTATTTCTCAGCAGTTCCGGTTACGGAGGTATTCGCATTACGGCGCAGATTAAAGTTCATATTTTCGGCATTCTGACGATTGGCCCACGCATCGGCGCCGCTGTTATGCCCTACCTGAACATCAAACGATTCGACCTTCAAACCGCTTTGTGCGAGCTGATCTTTCAGACCGCTCAGATTGTTCTGAATAATTTCTTTTATTTCATGAGATTCGACAGTGATTTTACCGGTGACTTTAGAGTTTTCGGTTACGATATCGAGTTTCATTTTCCCGAGATTCGGAGGTTCGAGCCTTATTTCAGCGCTCGAATGCCCGTTTGCGATCATGAACCGTGCATTCTGTATCACGGTGTTCATTATCTTTGATTCTGTCTCGGGAGAAAAAGCATTCCATCGCGGCATGACGCTCTGGGCAGAACCCGGCTTCGACAGTGAAACAAACTCACTCTGCATGTCGTTCCTGATAATTCCGCCCGATGCTGTATCATCACCGTTGGCTGAATCGTTTGTGCTGACAGAAACATTTTCCTGAGAAAAATCAAATATCACCTCTGTTCCGGTGGTTTGGGCTGTACTTTTCGCCTGTCCGCCCATCGGGCCGCCGTTTGTATTCCCCGGGCTACCCCCATCGGCTTCGACTCCGGTTCCATTCACTGCTCCTGCTTGTTCGGTCGTATTTTCAAAGCGCGCGCCGGTATGGTATTTTCCCGTTGAATGCCCGGTTTTGTGATCAACCGCGATTCCCTGAAACGATAAGGAACTGTTCCCCTGATCATCAGGCTTTTCAGTTCCGCTCACCGAACCGGACAGATCGGATATTTCACTACCATTCATCATGGTCTGTTTTGATGGGGAAACGTCAGTTGCTTCGGTGGCATCGGAACGAATTCTCTCGTGTTTCACGGGTGTTACGGTAATCGTTGCCGTGGTTTTCATATCTTTACGAGCTGCGCCTTCCACAGATTCACCCGTTTCGGCTGCCATACCTGCTCCGGATGTTTCGGAAAACGTCCCCTCTCCCGTCTGCGTGGTAATCGACTCTCGCCGTGTACTGTTTTCATCGACCTGATCGGTGGTTTGAACTGACAGTCCCGCTGTGCCTTGCGAAGATACGATCTGATTGAATTCGGAATCACCCTGAACGGACCCGGATGTCATAACACCGGATGCTCCGGTATCGTTTTGCTGTGCTGCCGTAATGGATTCCGCCGCGAAACTTCCGCCGGTTTTCACCGGTTCCCTGACAGTTGTTTTTTCACCGTCGGCGGACATGACATTATTAAGCTCGCCGGATGTTCTTACTGTGCCTTCCCGAACAATAATTCGCCCGGCCCGGGAGGAGTCAACCTGTGTGAGTAATGATGTTCCGTTCCCGTTTTCGGACAATACAGGGAAAGCTCCTTCATCGGAAGACATCATCCCCTGTAAATCGCTTTCACTATCGCTGACATGAAAACGGGATGATCCGGCTGGCCTGGTAATCCTGATTCCCACGGTTTTTACCCGGTTGTTCACTGAAGTGTCTTCCGGTTCGGATGCGCTGCTCACACCATCATTAACAGAAACCGTGGATTCCCGGACAGGTATTTCAGTATCAGACTCAACGGTTCCGTCAGTTCCGGTTTCGGTGGTTATTCCTTCTGAAGCTGCCTCTCGCAGCCGGATACCATCGATACCGGTTTTATGGTTATCGGCATTTACAGTCACAGGATTCATGCGGTTATCCGCAGGGGAAGCATCAGTCACGTTCAGGGTTATAAGAGGCTTCACAACATACCCGGACTTGCCATCCTGAAGCTCGGTCGGCTGCCCGGTATCGGAATCCGTTCCGGAGACACGTGAGATCATGACTGCAACGGTTTCTTCATTTTCAGGGGAATTGTTGATTTCAACAGACGTCATGACTGACGATCCGGAAAGATTTATTTCGGCTTCGGGGGGATTCGTACTAGTGTTTAAGGGGGTGTAGTATGCGTCGGTTGTGATTGAAACCGTCTCAAATCCCCCCGGCAGCCTTTTTGCGTTTGACTGTATATTTCCTGAAAAATCCGGCGCGGCGGCGGTAACATCAGCCTGAGTGTTTTCCGCTGGTTGCGCAGGAGCATCTTCCACAGTAATGTCTGCGATGGTATCGCTGCCCGATATTCCGGACATCAGATGAATATTTTTATTACGTCCGCCCATAACAAAAACGGTGTTGTCCGGTTCAGAATTCGTGTCCGTTAATGACACCCGTTCATCGCCTGCAAGGTTTGCGAAGATCAGGGGATCGACACTCTTTTCGCCCGTCTGCTCTTCAATTACGGTCATGTTTTCTGAGTCGTCCGGTCTATTATTTCCAAGAATAATTTCAACAAGAGCTCCCGAATCGATAAGGTCGGCGAGCATTGTAACGGCAGTATTATCGGATGCCGCAGCTCCGTTGTTGTTGAGGATTACGGGAATATCTCCCGAACCTGTGCGGAGTACAAGTACGGGTGTCGGTTTTTCCGTTGAAATACCGGAAGCGCCGGTCGCGCTACCCTGGTTCCCGAAAAACATTCCATCACGGGTGATTATTCCGGTATCGCCGCTGTCCCCGGTAAATATGGTCGCGTTCTGTATCTCCGGATTATTGAAGGTAGTAAATGAACGATCCGTTTCCGTTGACTGATTCATTACGGATTTGCCTGTATTGTCTGTATCGGGGATCACCTGGTTTTCGGAAACGATTATATCGTTATTTTCCTGAATGGAGCCGTTGAATGTATCCATATTCAAAACAGAAAAACCGGTTTTTTCACCCGAACCGGTTGAATCGACGGTAACTGCCGTCGCATCGCTGTTTTCGGACGCTGTTTCGCCGAATGACATGAGACCGAATCCTGCAGGTTGTGCATCGGCCAGGGCAGTATCGGTAATCAGACTGGTTCCGCCATCCGTTCCGGGTAGGATTCCGGTATCAGTGGACAGCATCAATACCATACGGTTATCGTCGGTTACGAGTTCTGCAAGAGCTGCAGAATCACTGAAATATGCGGATATTTCCTGATATCCCGGGAGACCGGTAACATTTTCCCCATCAGGTTGCTCCTGAGCAACTGCGCCGGGGTATGATTCCGGAACAACCCGGATATCTTCGTTTGTCGGCGTAATGACAATCTCACCTTTTTCGGTTACGGTGATGATAACAGGCACGGTCATTTCCTTACCATCCTGCGATGTAACAACGAGATTCGCCCGGAAACGTTCCGGAGTGCCTGAAACGGCGCAGTTTCCGGATCGTGTCCCGGTAACCGGCTGCTTCAATGTCACCTGCGGGGCTGTACCCCCGATCATCTGAGAAAGCAGAGATGCAAAATCCGCCTCACCCGATGATCCTGGCGTTTCATTAGCGGCAGGAGTAAGATTGAGTAAACTCTCAAAGCCGGCACTTTGTGGTTGTATAATCATTATTGTTTTATGCTTTCAAGGTCAGCAAGGAGCCTGTTTATCTTGGTAGCCTTTTCAATATCCTTTTCAGCAAGCGCCCCGAGAACCCGTGAAGCATTACGCTCGCTCATCAGGGTTAAGATCGAAACAGCGGTCGTGTCATTCATGGCGCTGATCAGCGGAACGGCATCAGGCGGTTTCATGGCATTGTAAATCTGGGCAAGTTTCCTGATATTGGCTTCACGGGAAGTTGTGCTGCTTGTTGTTAAAAGACTGATTTTTGAATCTATCGCTTTTTCTTTATCCGCAAGCACTTGCTTTTCCTTTTCGACCGAATCGAGAAGAGCCTGGATCATTTCGAGCCTGTTTTCCGATTTTAAAACATCCTCAAATAGTTCGGTATGCCTTCCAATACCGAACAAAGTCGAGTCGGCAACATTTTCCGGTAAAAGCCGCAAACTCTCAACAGCCTTGATCGAATCAAGGTGAGCCTTGGCTATTTCGAGCTGTTTTCGTTTGAATTCTGCCGGTGTGCCATACTTGCGAATACCGCCGTAATAGAAACATATCCCGATTACGGCAAGCAGCATGATAACCGCCAGAAGAAAGGTGAAAACTTGCATTGTCTTGTTCATTCGGGACATACCTCCATGATTTGCACACATATTTCCGGGAAAAAAATTATGCAACAAATATGCCAACAAATATATTTATCCATATCATATTGTACCGCATAATGTTATACATGATTATGCACTAAAGGGCCTCTCCATGAAACTCAGAGAAATTATTCCTTATGGGGCATTTTTTTCCGTCATGAGCGATTTTCGACAGGAAAAACTGCAATAGATTTAACATAATAAATCGCCGCAGACTCAGGTCTATTGTATGAAACTATTGAAATAACGAAAAAGACCATTTTTATTGGGGTCATTATCCGTTTTACATAAAGTGATATGGGAATGGTACTGCGGAAAATAAACTGCGGTGTTTATTGCAGGATTCAGGAATCAGGATTATGATACCGCTCGGTGGTGAGTTCGTCGATAAACGCCTGTTCTTCCTTTATTACCGCACGGTCATACTCCTCACGGTCACGGTCTTTCAGGCGCTCGATGATTTTTTTACGCTGGGTCGAACGGGCAAGTTCATCCCGCTTTTTGTCCTTGAATTTCTCTTTTTCCTTTACCTTCTTTTTCTGTTTTAAGGATTTATTATCCAGCGCCCGGGCATAATTGAAGTTTCTCCGGAGCTCGGACACCGAAACTGCTCCCTGTCCGCGTTCTTCCATCGTTTTTTCATGGCTGTCGATTTCGCCGTTTATCCGGTTGAGTTCGAGCACTTCGAGGTTGAACCTGCCCAGCGCAATACCGAATTCGCGTTTCTTTTTCTCCTCTTCGACCGTACGAAGACGAAGCACGTTTTCGAGCCTGAACCTGAATCTGTTCATGTGAGCCCTCCGACCGCTTTTTCAAACATTCCGAGCATTTCTTCGGGAGAAGAAACCTCGTCGATATCCTGCCTGAGAAATGCGTTGATGTCATCGATCCTGTCGATTGCCATATCGATCCGTTTGCTCGAACCTGCGGGATAAGCGCCTATGTTGATAAGGTCCTCGGCGTCCGTGTATGTCGCGTACAATTCGGTCAGCTTCCTCATGATCCGGAGATGTTTTTTGTCAACGACCTCGCGCTGAACCCTCGACAGGCTCTGGAGAACATCGATGGCAGGGTAATGACCCCGGTTTGCGAGTTTCCGTGTAAGGATGACATGGCCGTCCAGAATGGAACGGACTGTATCGCTCACCGGCTCGTTGGTATCGTCACCCTCAACGAGAACCGTGTAAATACCGGTAATCGTACCTTTATCCGTCGTACCGGCCCGTTCGAGAATGGCCGGCATGAGCGCGAATACGGACGGTGTATATCCCTTTGTCGTCGGGGGTTCGCCCGCCGAAAGCCCCACCTCGCGCTGAGCCATTGCCAGACGGGTGATGGAGTCGAGCATGAAAACGACATCCATGGAATGATTTCTGAAGTACTCCGCGATGGTAACCGCGACTTTAGCGCCCTGGATACGCAAAATTGCGGGAAGCTCGGAAGTCACCACCACAACGACAGAGCGCTTGAGACCTTCCTCGCCGAGATCGTTTTCGATGAACTCACGGACTTCGCGGCCGCGCTCTCCGATGAGCGCGATGACATTGACATCGGCGATGACCTTGCGGGCTATCATGCCGAGGGTAATGCTTTTCCCGACTCCGCTGCCGGAAAATATTCCGATACGCTGGCCTTTGCCGATGGTTGCCATGCCGTCTATAGCCCTGATCTGCGTCCAGAGGGGCTCGGTGATCCGTCTCCGGTGGAGAGGATTGATTTTTTCGCCGGTGAGCGGGAGTGTCTCCTCTATCTCAAACGGGCCCTTGCCGTCGATAGGATTGCCGAATCCATCGAGCACCCGTCCGAGCATTTCGTGCCCGACCTCGACCATGTAGGGCTTGCCGGTGGCCGAAACGGTCATTCCGGGCGCGATTCCCCCGAGGTCTCCGAGGGGCATGAGGAGGAGACGGTTATCACGGAATCCAACAACCTCGGCAAGAACCTTCTTCCTGTCGCCGTAATCGATACGGCATATCTCGCCGAGGGACGCCTGCGGCCCCCGCGACTCGATCAGAAGCCCCCGTGTCTCGGTTACTATACCGCACCGTCTGATTCCCGGCATGTTCCTGATGGTCTCGATGTATGTTTCAAATGGCAGTGACATGGTAATAATATAATGGATTTTAACAAATTGTCAAAAATAAGTAAAAAAGGCTTCTCTAAAAATAAGAAGCCTTTTTCATATTGTTACAAAATGTTAAATATTTTTTTATTTTATTAAATATATTTTACCTGTTTTAATTATACCTTTACAATTTAAATTGTAAAAATATATCCCTGAAGCAAGATTTGATGCATCAAACTGCCTGTAATATGTACCAGAACCCAAAAAATCATCCACCAGAGTTGTTATTTTTGGCCATTGAGTCCGTATACATCAAGTGTAACACGAGCAGTAATAGTATTGTTAATAGTAAATTTGATTGTTGTAAATGGATTAAAAGGGTTTGGATATGCTGAGATATCAATGTGAATAGGTTCTTGTTTCGATACCACGACTTTTTTTCTACCAGCAGTATATGTAAAGGCAAGTTCATTAGTATTTAGTTTCATATAATTTGTTGTATTTTCTATAGTAAACCTATATCCATTTCTATTATCAAATATCTTTAAGCATTCACCTCTTAATGAAATAATTTCAACTGAGTTAATACTAACTTTGCCATTGATAATATTTGGAATCAATGTATCAGCATTACAAAAAGTAAAATTAAGAAAAATATAAAGATATACAAAAATATTTACCATGAGCATGTACTTTTTCATTGTTTTCTCCTTTTAAAAATGGTTCATCCGATTAATGCGTACCTTGCCAATAATGAATTGCTTTAAATGCCCTTATATTGGGGTTTGAGAGGTAAAGATTCTAAATCCCCATTTAAACCGTGGCTATCAAAGCCAAGACAAGTTCGCCAACGGCGAAGCCTTTACAGACAGACTTTTTCAAGTGGTTTCTGGGAGAAAACATTTTTTTCGGATATTGCTGGTATTAACTGTGTAACTATTTGTTATTTATATTTATACCTTAAGGTACTTATTTTTCGGATGAGCCTTTAAAAATTTAAGTAATTTATAATAGCACTGGTGTTATTATTATAATATATGATAGATTTTTTGTCACGTATAATTTAATAATTGTTATATTATTATCATTTTTATATCATATTTATGATATTATTTTTATATTATATACTATTATATTATAATTAATTATTATTATAGAATTTATGACATTGTAATCTCTGTTTATGTTATAAATAATTTAATATTATTAAATATATTAAACTATTACATGATAATTATTTGCATAATATATTACTTGTATTTTATAGCATATATATTATACTAATCAGAATAGAGAATTTTGTTGCCATATCAAGCAATGTAAATGTAATTTTACTGATGAACTTTTTTTGAAATAATTATGTGTACGTATATATATAACTATCAGGAGGTTGTCATGAAATCACATATACTTTTATTGATTATTGCTCTGATACTACTTTTCAAAACAGATTCTATTAATGCAGGAACATGGACATATTACTTTGATGGAAATGATATAAATGATTTATGCATCAAAGAAGACTTTATTTATTGCGCAACTACTGGCGGGCTTATTATA
Organism: bacterium; assembly: GCA_021372535.1. Lineage (NCBI taxonomy): Bacteria > bacterium. The sequence continues at coordinate 18,656 of JAJFUH010000049.1, read as the reverse complement.
TGGAATCGTTCCAACGGCATATATGAACAAAAACTCTTTTGGGAACAAAAAGGTTGTTGCCAGTATCAGCGCTCCAGGTTCACTAAAATAGCCATGGGCAATAACAATTTTGTCTGGTGCTGTAATACCACTGGAAATTCCAGTGAATTGGTTTTATTCTGTAATGGCTCATGGATCGTTTATTCTCCGGAACTTACTCACATTCAAGGGACTATAGAAGCACTTGAAGTTGACCAAAGCAATATTCTTTGGGTGTCTACACAGACCGGCATTATTTCCTTTGATGGTATTTCGTGGAAAACATATCTCAAGGATAGTTCCGGAGCATCTCTCATACGATTATTAGCGGTTGACAATAACAATGTTAAATGGTTCAAAACATCAAAAGGACTTACCAGTTATAATGATACAACATGGAATGCCTATGCCGAGGAGGACGGACTACCGAATGTTCAAATCAATGCAATAGCCGTGAGTTCTGATAATATAAAATGGTTCGCACTGGCAGATAAAAGTATCTACCGGTATGATGATATTGCCTTCAAAAAATACGGAAGTCTTGAAATTCCTGCCTCTTCACTTGCAGTCGATAGAAATAATAATGTATGGTGCTGTACAAGTTCCGGCTTATTTGTAAATAACGGAAAATCATGGAGTAAATATATACCTGAAAATAGTGGCCTTCCCGATGAATGGGTAAAGACTGTCGTTATCGACGATGATAATGTAGCATGGCTTGCAACCACTGCACGGGAACAAAGCACGGGTAACGGTTTGAGCAGATTTGACGGCTCCGGGTGGGAAACATGGTTTATTAATGGACCGAAAAGTTATTTGGTACATGATATTGCAGTTGATAGAAATAACGTTATGTGGTTCTGTACAGCCACAAAAGGAGTGTCAAGTTTTGATGGCACAAACTGGAAAACTTATACAAAAGATAATGAACTAGTTGATAATAATATATATAGAGTTGTTGTTGACAATAATAATATCAAATGGTTTTCTACTTTAGCAGGAAAAGGAATATTAAGCTTTGATGGAATATCATGGAAAACATATTCCACGGAAAATTGCGGAATTCATGATAATTTTATATCGTCAATGTCAGTGGATCAAGAAAATGTAAAATGGTTCGCGAGCGGTGCTGTTTCAAGCTATGATGGTGTCTCGTGGAAAAATTACAGAGATGATAGTGCAGGTCATCAAATTCATGAGCCTGTATCAGTCGATCTTAAAAACAACAAATGGTTCGGCACGAAAGACGGCGTTGTACGTTTTAACGGAACAAGCTGGTTGTATTATCCTATACCAGACCTAAAAATAAACGACCAAATTACAGAAATTGCAGTTGATAATAATGTTGTCATGTGGTTCAACACCCATAATTCGGGTGTATTCAGTTTTGATGGATCACAATGGAAAAATTATATGAGACCTCCGACCGATATATATCTCAAGGGGAAAATGGTTATTGATAGGTATGGCGTGTTGTGGTTTATATACAATGCTTATGACAATTCAGGTATAACGGGGGCCGGATTGGCAAGTTTTGATGGTTCCACATGGAAATTTCACCGTGACGACTCGTGGTTATTATATGCTGCGGAAAGAAGTGTCGTTATTGACCATAACAATGTGAAATGGATAGTTACCGACTCAGGGTTTGCTTCATACGACGGCATCCATGAGGATACAATATCGGATGTCGACAAACATCACAACCATGTATTTCCAATAACATTACAAAATTCGCCCAACCCGTTCAACATATCAACAACAATTATGTTTTCACTCTCGGATATTGGTTTTACCACGCTCACTGTTTATAACATACAAGGCCAGAAAATTAAAGAACTTATCACAAAAACATTAACACCAGGAACTCATTCGGTTGTATGGTACGGGGATGATGACGACGGCAATCCTGTATCTTCAGGCATTTATATTTCACACCTCAAAATGCGCAATTATAGCATGGTCGGACGGATGGTGATGATTAAATAATATGAAATAAAGTGGAATTAATCTTTCAAACTCACGACGAAACCTTGATAAGTTCCTCGGCGAGTGTTTCAAGGCGGTTCGTAACAACAGCGTCGATAATGCCGCCCTCGGTCTCGATGATGCAGTCGCCGGGTTTGAGACGGCGATCGACTTCGAGACGGAATTCCTTGGCGCTTCCCGCAAGATCAAGCCACTTGTCGTATTTATTGTTGATAATTTTGAAGTCGTGCTCGGAAACCCTGAGCATGAGGGTTTCATTCCCGATAAGATACGCCATGGTTTCCTCGATTATATCCTCGACTATTTCAGGATACGTATCGATGGTCTTGCGGGTAATCTGCTCGGCGAGCGCGACAGCAAGGTCAATCACCTTGAGTTCGAGCCCGCGGATGGCATTTTTATTCTTTTTCTTAGCATCCTTGAGGAGCATGTCTACGGCGATCATCTTCTCAGACCGCTCTTTTTCGAGGGCCTCGTCAAAACCCTTCTGAAAACCCTTGCTTTTCGCTTCGTTATATATCCTGTCCAGCTCTTTTTTCCGGTCATCCGACTGCCTTCTTGCAGCCCGGGAAAACGATTCGTTGAGACTGGCAATCTCGTCGGATATGGTCTTCAAAAAATCGAGAGAATCGGGATTCCGTTTGCGTACTTTTTTACGGGCGCCGGAAGAATCGGTCGGAGAATCGAGAATGAAAGGGTCTTTGGCATTCTTTGGATTTTTAATGACATTCGACAAAGGACACTCCCGCGAAAAATATCGAGTGACACCGGAATTGTCAGACAAAAATCTCGCCGCCTTCGCCGCCGCGGACAATAACGATCTGCTGCTCTTCCTCGAGACGACGGACAATTTCTACGATTCGCTGCTGGGCTTCCTCGACAACGCTCAGACGCATGGGGCCGGCATAATCCATTTCCTCCTGGATCATGGTAACCACACGTTCGGAAACATTCTTGAAAATCTTGTTCTTGAGCTCTTCCGAAGCCGCCTTCAACGCAATCGCGAGCTCTTTCGTGTCGACTTCCTTGAGGATAAGCTGGATGCCGCGGTCATCGAGAATCAGCAGGTCCTCGAAAACGAACATGAGGTTCTTGATGTTTGCGGTGAGCTCGGGATTTTCCATTTCGAGGTTACCGAGAATCGATTTCTCGGTCGAACGGTCAACGAGGTTGAGAATGGAGGCAATAGCCTTGATACCACCCGAAGCCGACAGGTTACCGGAAATAACCTCCTTGAGGTGTACATCGAGAACGCTCTCTATCTCGCGGATAACTTCCGGGGAGATTTTTTCCATTGTCGCTATCCGCATGGAAACATCGGTCTGGATATCCTCGGGCAGCTGGCCGAGAACCTGAGCGGCCTGGCCGGGATTGAGCTGGGACAGAATGAGCGCGATTGTCTGCGGGTGTTCGTTCCTGATAAATTCGAGAAGATGAATAGGGTCAACATCCTTGAGAAGCTCGAAGCCGCCGGGATTCAGGGATTCGGATATCTTCTTGAGTATGCCATCGGCCCGGGCTTTTCCGAGCGATGATTCGAGAAGTTCCTTGGCAAAATCGATGCCGCCTTCGGAAATATACTCCGAAGCCTGAAGCATGGAGAAATACTCCTTCAGAATCTGCATTTCGGTCTTCGGGTCTACCTGCTTCAGGCGGGCAATCTCAACAGTCAGACGCTCTATCTCACGGTCAGGCATGTTACGCATAACCTGTGAGGAAACGTCCTTACCAAGTGCTACAAGGACAATAGCCGCTTTTTCATAGGACGTCAGCTCATCAAAAGTTTTTGCAGCGGCTCTGGTTGGCTCTAACATTTTTTATCCCTGTTTCTCAATCAATATTCACCAGGAACAGATTTCCGGTTAATTCAATATCAACAGACAAATACGAATTCACTACCATAAATCAAAAACAATAAACCACAAACCAGGAACTATGAACTATGAACCAATCTCCATTAACCAATCCCGGATTATTCCTTGCCCTCACGGTAAATGGTTCTGATCGTTTTTGCGGTGATTTCCGGATCCATGGACGCTTTCGAGATAATTTTCCGGATAAGCGTGGCCTTTTCAGATTCGACCTCGACTTCCTCTTCTTCCACAATAGCCTTCTTTTCTTTTTCGAGAATTTTATCGATCTGAAGAGAAACTTTTGAAGGATCCAGGGAACGGGCTATCTGACGAAGCAAAACGTAGAATATAAGGAGTCCCACAAGGATGACAACAATCATTCCGATTGCCTGGACGCTGTCAATGATAGCGGCCCGAAATGTCAGGCGCTCTCCGGCCGCTTCCTCGTATTCACGAGTCCCGAAGGGAAGCGCAACAACCTCAAGACGGTCACCGCGTCCCGCGTCATACCCAACCGCATTCTCACAGATCGTGCGTATCTGCGACCGCTCTGCATCGGTCCACGATACCTTGGCAACCTGGCGTTCCCCGTTCTCATCCACCCATGTGGAATCCTTCGCGTCTATCATGACACTTACGGTGAGCCGGCTGATGTTTCCGGGGCTGACAACAAAATTCTCCACCGTATTGCCCGTATTGTAATTCGTTACCGTATGTTCCCGACCTCCGCCCTCGGTTGTGGGATTGGTCTCCTCTTCGCGTTCCTCGCTGAGAATGGCGCTCGTATCCTGGCTGTATGTGGTTGTTGTCCGCTCCACACGGTCGAAATTGAGCTCGGAATTGACGGTTACGAGAGCGATCCCTGCACCAAAAGCACCGTCGAGTATGGTTTTGACCTTTTCGGCAAGATACTGATCGGCTTTGACCTTCATTTCCATCTGTGTGCTGGAAAGCATAGCCATTTCATCCATGGAAGGCTTGGTCAGAAGCGTCCCTCTCGTGTCAACGATCGTTACATCCCCCGGAGCGATACCGGTTGCTGAACCGACAAGGTTCGTGAGCGCCTGTACGGTGCTCGGTGCAAGGGTGCGGCCACGGCGCAGCTTGAGAGTCACCGAAGCGGTCGGTTTCTGTACATTTTCGGTAAAAAGCGTCGGTTCGGGTATATTGAGATGCACATTGGCGTCCTCGATTTCATCGAGCGTTCTGAGGGTTTTCCTGAGCTCACCCATGAGAGCGCGCTGGTAATTGACTTTCTGGAGGAAATCGGACATGCCAAAATTGGTAGTGTCAAGAATCTCATAACCAACAATGCCTTCCGATGGAAGTCCCTGGGTTACGAGGTCTATCTTGAGACGGTCGACCCTGTCGGCGGGAACTTCAATCGCTGTCCCGTTACGGGTCAATTTGTAGGGAACATTCTGCTGTTCAAGAATTGATACAATTTCAGAGGCGCTTTGGGGATTGAGCTCGGCAAAAAGAAGAGAATATTGTATCATGTTGCCGGAGAGAGAAACTAAAAAAATGGCAACTCCTATGATGGCTACAATGACCGCTCCGCTTATAACCCGCTGGTTGAGCGTCATCTTCACCCAGACATCCTTGAATCTCGATAGAACTCTCTCTAATAATTCGAACATGCCACCGATCCGACGAACTGTATCCGGTACACTTTTAAACCAGCATCCAACGGTCACAGTTCAGAGTGTCACCGGTTCTGCATTTTATGAATACCTACACAGGCATTCGCATGACTTCCTGGTAAGCTTCAATTATTTTGTTCCGAATTTCGAGCATGAACTCCATAGCGGTATTCGCTTCCTCAACCGCGATCATAACCTGGTGAACATCGGATATTTCTCCGGTCGCCAGTTTTTCGATCGATTCATCCGCACGGTTCTGGAGAGAATTCACATCGTTGACAAATTTCTCCAGAGTTCCGGCAAACGAGGCATCGCCGTCTTTCACTTTACCATCAGCGAGCGGCTTGAGAGGCGCTATACCCTGTCCCCCGACACGGGTAATAGGAGTATTCACTGCCCATTCCTCCTCAATGGTTCTTATTATCCTTTATAAAATTAGGGTAAATTATTCAACTTGTCAACTTAAATCATCTGCAAACATATATTTTTCTTTAAAATTCAGAACAATTATAAAAACAGTATAATATGCATAAAAAACCGTTATTATTGCCGTTGTGGATTATCCGGACAATCACGGGTGCTGTCGGGCATCCGGAATCCTTTTACAGCAATCAGCTTAAACCGTCCCGCGCATGGGCTTCTTTCAGGAATCTCTTGACCGTCAGGACCTCGACGATAAATTTACGTGTCTCGCCCGGCATCACTTTAATATCCACCCGGGCGGGACCTGCGTTCCATGCCCATAAAGCATGCGTCTCGCCGTAACGGCTCAGCAGCCATGCTATGTACATGACACCCGCACGGATGTTTTCCTCGGGGTCGAGAACATTGTCAAACCCAAGGAAACCGGCGGTTTCAGGCATAATCTGCATAAGCCCGAGCGCGCCATCTTTTGAAATACGGAACGGATCGCCCTTGCTCTCCGCATATACAATCGCACTCACGAGATCGGGATCCACGTTATACTGGGAGGAATACTGCCTGATGTATGATTCCCATGGCCCAAGACTCTGATGAATATCATGCGATGTCAGCCGCGATGTATCGATATCCATATCCTCAAAAAACTGTCGCGTCTTCTCCTCTCGCGTCAGCTGCCTGAACGGAATGACCGCCTCACGGGGTATCTCACGGTCTTCCGTGGCATTGACTGGAGTTGCCATATCATAGTTTATTATATAGAGCCCTGTTAAAACAAATAAGATGTTACCGAAAGCAATAAGCATTTTGTACACTGTGCTGCGATTGATCTTCCGTACCAAAATTACCTCACTATGCGATTAAATCAAGGTTTACGCCGACATATGAACTATACTTGAAAATCGTACCGCTCCGGTTATACATCTCAACTTCCACCGGAGAATCAGCGGCTAATTCCGTTTCCTTTCCCATACGGACAAATGGTGCTTCGGGTTTATCGGGCATGGCGCCCGAACCTGTCATGATATCATTAAAATTCACGCCCGGATTGTCTTTACCCGTTCGTGTATCACGTTTGTATGAATATGAACCGTATTCGGCAACTTTCGCTACATCAAGCATGTCCGGCTCCAATCAAGCTGTCCCGGAATCCTGTTCGTCATTCATAAACCGTGAAAACTCCACTCTATAAAATTCCCTCAAAAATAATCATCAGACAGTATATCATGTAACGACTCATTAAATATCGAGCGACCTCATGATCATCTGCTTCGCGGCATTCACCACGGTCACATTTGCATCGAATGCCCTGCTTGCAACCATGAGATCGGTCATCTCCTCGATGACATTGATGTCAGGGTATACAACAAAACCATCGGCATCCGCATCAGGATGCGAAGGATCATAGACGACATTCTTTCTCATGTTGGGTATCTCGATTTCACTCCCCTCGACCAGAGGAGTCACATCCTTGACCCGGCTGCTGCCACTCATTTCCGGAATATGACCGGATTCGGTCGTTCGCGGCTTTATCATATATTCCCTGAGGGTCGCTTCAAATGTCCGATCGGGCACTTTACTCATGACAACATGTTTCCTGAGATAGGGGCTGCCGTTGCCGTCCACATTGGTCACCTGGGCGTTAGCGATGTTCGAGGCGATGGCGTCCATCCGCTGCCGCTGGGTCGTCATTCCCGAAGCGGCTATATCGATTGAACGGTAGATGTTACCCCGGAACATATGGTCTTTGAGGGGTATTATCTTCATGGATTACCGCCTCCCCCTGATCGCTGTTCTGAGCTGGGTGAACCGCAGGTTCATGAGACGTGCGGCGCTGTTGAAATCGAGCTGTGTTTTCGCCAAATCGACCATTTCCTCGTCTATATTGACATTGTTGATGCCGTTCCAGTATCCGTCTTCAATCTTGACAACCTCGGGTTTTATTTCCTTGACCCAGTCCGGCGACGGTATGTGACGGGGATCCGATATTTTTATTTTTTTGCTCAGCCTCATAGCCCGGGAAAGCTTCTCATCGAAACTGACTCCGAGCCGTTCATAACCCGGTGTACCGATATTCGCCACATTCGATGCTATCACCCGCTGGTTCAGGGCTGACTTGTCGAGCATCTTTGTCAGGAGAATATCCGGTTTCTGATTGAAAAGCAGTTCTTTTATCATTTGTCTCTTCCCGTGCTGCTGACCATGTATGTGTCTGTAAATCTCATTGTATACAGGTATCCGCCGGTTTATTGGTGCAAAGTATGTGCCAAAAGGGATCCGCAGCGCACAGCGAATACACAATTACTTCTATACTTACAGCAACTTATACTGATTTATCCTTGTTCGTTATCCCTTCAGAATCGACTGTAAAACAATTCAAAAAACACCCTGTAATGTAAAAAAATCACCGGGCAGGAAATATTTGCCCACTCACGGTCTCAATTATGATATTCCATATCATTTATGCGATGAATTTCCCGAATAAACAGTGTAATTATATACCTTACTCAATTTTTAAAGGCATCCATCTCCCCGTACAGCGCGAGTTTATTACGAAGCGTCCGCACACTGATACCAAGTACATCGGCGGTATTGGTACGGTTGCCACCCTGTGACTGGAGGGTTTTCATGATAAGCTCGCGCTCCATATCCGACAGGGTCGTTCCCGGCCCGAACGAAGATGAAATACCACCCGCGGGCTGAGCGTCAAAGGACTCGGACAATCTGCCGTTTCCTGCCGTTACGGACGGTATATCGCCAACCTCGAGTATTTTCCCCTTGCACAGAACTACCCCGCGTTCGACAGCATTCTCGAGCTCCCGGACATTTCCGGGCCAGTTATATTCGAGCCATACATCGAGTACATCGTCGGATATACCCTCGATTGCCTTTCCGTTTTCAGCGTTGTATTTCTTGAGAAAATGTTCGGCGAGCATCGGTATATCCGAGCGCCGCTCACGGAGAGGGGGAAGTGAAATATTGATGACATTGAGCCGGTAAAAGAGGTCTTCACGGAATTCACCTTTATCGATCAGCTCGGACAGGCTGCGGTTTGTTGTGGCCACGATTCGGACATCGACCTTTATGGTTTCCGCGGAGCCGACCGGCTCGAACTCGCGTTCCTGGAGCACCCGCAGAAGTTTTGCCTGAAGATGCGGGCTCATTTCGCTGATCTCATCGAGGAGGAGCGTGCCACCGTTCGCACGTTCGAACCGCCCGTGATATTTTTTCACCGCACCGGTAAAAGCGCCTTTCTCGTGCCCGAAAAGCTCGCTTTCCATGAGTTCCGAAGGGAGCGCCGCACAGTTCAGTTTCACGAACGGTCCTCTCTGCCGAGGACTCGAATAGTGAACCGCCCTCGCCACAAGCTCCTTGCCGGTGCCCGACTCACCGGTAATGAGCACCGTCGAGCGTGATGTGCTCACCGTATCGATAACCTCGAAAATCTTTTTCATCGAGGTCGATTTCCCGATAATATTCCGTGAGCCGTATACTTCTTCGAGCTCGCCCTGGAGCCGGACGTTATCTTTCTGAAGTCTGGTGAATTCGAGCGCCCGTTTGACCAGAATGAGAATTTCATCGACGCTGAAAGGCTTTGTTATATAGTCGAATGCGCCGAGTTTCATTGCTTCCACCGCATTCTCCACCGTGCCGTAAGCGGTCATGATTATCACCTTGGCATCGGGCATTTTTTCACGGGCGCGCCGGAGCACATCCATACCGGTGACCTTGGGCATCTTGAAGTCGGTCAGGATTATATCGTAGGTCTCGTTTCCCATGAACTCGAGGGCACGCGAGCCGTCCCCGGCGTCATCGACCTCATAGCCATGGGATATGAGCGACTCGGTAATAAATTCCCTCATGAGAGATTCGTCATCGACTACGAGTATTCTGCTCACGATCGTCAGTTCCTTTCGGTCATTAAAACCACGATATCGCGTGTATCCGGCGCAGTTACGATATTCTACACATTAATTCTATTTCGGCTGTATTACTTTCACCTGCAACGGTTTCCGAAGTTTCATCCAGAGATCGTCTATAGGCCCGAAGGGATTGTCCTTATCCGATGCATACATGACATAGGCGTTCTTTTCACGGTAGGACGAGCCTTTTGGAACCCTGACGAGGTATTTCTCCAGCTCGTCCGTGCTGACACCTTCAATGGCTCTCGGCGAATAAATGAGGCTCCTGAACCAGTACAGGCCCTCGTCATGCTCGCTGATGACGGTGTGCGAGTTATAGAGCGGCGAGGGTTCGCCGGTCAGACGGTTTATATTCTCCCATTCGAGGCGAATGCTACCGACCCCGTAGCCGTTGTTGCGGTTAAACATGCTGATCCATGCCATGTTGGGCGGGAGCGCGCTTCCCAGGACATGGCCGCTGTGGTAGCCCTCGTAATAAAGGCCGGTCGAGCCGATCTCTCCCAGGTGACTCTCGAACATGTCGGGGGTCTTGTTCCGCCAGCCGACAAGGTTGAAATCGTTTCTCCCGAATGCAAGCTCGTCGTTCCTGATGGCGAAAGTTCGCGTATCCTTCTTTGCCTCGATGAGCGTCTCGCTGATAAAGTACGGAAGCCCCGCATAAAAACGGTAATACACCTCCATATATGCGGTGTCCTGCCCGGGAATGAGCTGCCGTCGCTTTATCGAAAAAAATACGGGGCCGGATTCGACCTCATACTCCGGCTTGTCGAAATGGTGGGCATACCACCACGTATACCCCGTCATCGGGAAATCACCGGGAACAACAATGAAGTCGGGATTCCAGTGGAGAGTGCCGTATTTGAACCGCAGCGAGGGCTTCGTGGCGAATTTGAGATCGATCTCGTCGATCTGCCCGCTCTTTTCCTCGGTGATGATCCGGTACATCGGGTTGTCGATCGTATAAAATACATCCTTCCCGGTCACGGTCATCGGCGTATCATACTGCGGCGGTTTCGCTTCGGGATTGCCGCAACAGACAAGATACCGCTCGGATGAAAGAGCCTTGACATCGGCCATGAACACAACCCGAGCCCGCACGGCGACTGTCGGTGGATCGCTCTTCACGTTTTTCGCGCCCGCGCGGATATCATATACCTGCGATGAAATCTCGATAAAACGCTTTTCGGCGGTGCAGCGGACAACCCTCACCTCGCGGCGTATATCGGCGGGAACAGTCTTAACATCGCCGCTTTTCATCGGATGAACCAGCGCGATTTCACATTCGACAGGCTCCTGTATACGGTCGATCCCCGCGGTTTCCTGAACAATGACCTCCATGCTGAATTTCCATGCGGGATTCCATACGGGGGCGTTTTCAGCGACCGCTGCCGGAACGAAACCGGATACACATGCCATTACAACAAGGATGCCAACCATGTTTTTCATCGAATTCCCCGTTCCGTACACTGTCTTCATAATCATCTGTACCATGCATCGCCCGCCTGTAATGATTCACCAGTACGGGGATTCATTCCTATCATGCCATATTCGTTCCGGGCAGTACTACCCCCACCGCGGTTCCTGCGCCGGATTCGCTTTCAATCCATATTTCCCCGTGATGCGCCTCGATAACCTTCCGTGCGGCTGCAAGCCCCAATCCAATGCCGTTTTCTTTCGTTGTGAAGAACGGCACGAACAGTTTATCGATAACATCGTCATCCATGCCGGCTCCGGTATCGGTCACCGTTATTATTGCGCCCGGAAGCCCGGTCTTTGCAAGTCCGGACGACTCCCGTATCCTCCCGAGCAGCTTTACGGTAAGCGGGCACGCGGGTTTCATATCGAATCCGCCGTGACATATCCGCACCGTGATTTTCCCGTCACCATCGATGGCCTCAACGGCGTTACGGACAATATTGAGCATCGCTCCGGTGAAATGCTCGCTGTCCACTTCCGCCGATACGGGGCCCGCGGGTAAATCGAGCCCGAACTCAACGCCTTCGGTATCTCCGGGACGTTCATCCCTGAGCACCTCGATCACACGGGTCATGCGTTCTCCGAGATCGACCAGACGGGTATTGAGCCTGAGCCGCGCGGTGTACGAGAGAAGGCTCGTGATAATTCTGTCAAGCTTGTCAACTCCCTCGGTTATTTTTCCGAGAAGACGCTTCCCGTTGTCATTTTCATCGAGTTCGAGCTGGAGAAGGCCCGTAAAACCGGCAATTCCTCCGAGGGGATTCCGTATCTTGTGAGCCATGGTCGCAGCCATCTGGCCGAGAGCCGCCAGCTTGTCCATCCGGGAAATCTCTTCTTCGAGAGCCTTTATCCTGCTCAGGTCCATGAAAATTTCCACAGCGCCGATCATCTCTCCCGCTTTATTGAGAAGCGGAGATGTGGAAAATCCCACGGGAATCTGCTGCCCGTTCCGGGCTGTCAGCCGTTTTTCCATGTTTGAGCGGCGTTCGCCGTTCGAGAGCGTCCGGAGCGGCGTCAATTCGACAGGGGTTGTCCCTCCCATTACCTCGCTGTATTGTTTTCCTTGAGCATCAGACGTCTGTATACCCGTTATGGTTTCAGCTCCGCGGTTGAAAAGTGTTATCCGTCCGCCGGTATCGATGACCAGCACACCTGAAGAGAGGCTTTCGAGAATATTGGTCAGGTAGTTTGACAGACGTTCCTGTTCCGCGAGGCTTATGGTCAGCTCACGGTTCGTTTCCTCGAGCCTGAGATTGAGCCTGTCGAACTTTTCCTGAAGCGCGGAATACGCTTCCTTGAGTTTCGCAGCGGAAGCATTGAACGACTCGATGAGCCCCCGCATGAAGTCGACGGTTTCCGGTTTCACATCGCCCGGAACAGCGCCGTTTAACGGCAATTCACTTTTCATGTCCGGCGTCGGGACATGCTGAACAGCTCCTTCAGCCGTCTTTCCCCCGGGAGTATTTTTACCGGTTTTTGTCATCGTTTTCTTACAGTGTTTTTTTCTGTTGCCTGTCGCACTTATCAATCCCGCCGTATCATCTCCTCGATACTTTTACACCCTGTTTCATCATGAGTTCACAGGTTCTCTGCCCTTGGTCGACAACACGGCTGACCGCCTCGGTGAGGTCTTCCTCGGCGTTCCTGACCATGACACGTTCTGCATCGGATATGAGCTTGCGGTCGGCTATGGTTTTCTTAAGGCACGCGATCGTTTCCGATTCATGACCGATCCGTTCGACTATCTCCTTTTTTTCACGGAGATTCCCGGCAATACCCGCAAGAGATGACCCGGTTTCCAGAGCACGGCATATATTCTCCGAAACTGATTCGAGTTCGGCATAGAGATCGAGGAGAACAGTATACTTTTTAAAAAGCTCTTCGATTTCATCCATGCCTGCCGGCTCCTTATTTTTACACATTTTGGTAATACTCTTCGGTAGTGACCGGATATACCTGTCCCCCGGTTATGATTCAGTAATTTGATATATACAATATTTTGTGGAAAAACACAAGTATTTTATGATTCTATACAACATATATGTATCATCATAAAATCGGAACAAACGGCGGGATGTTTGGAATGTGCCTCATATACCGATATAAAATGCAGGTTTCCATGCTTTAATATAACTCATCCGTAACACTGATTCAATACATTTCTGAATATATGCGTCTGTATAATTCACCGAGCTCTCTTAAAATACCGGAAATACCGGCAGGCAATACCAATTTATCTGGATATCGATGTAATCCTGTATCGCAGCGTCCCTTTCGGAATAGTTATCTCGACGGCATCTCCGACACTTTTGCCGAGGAGACTCTTGCCGATGGGAGAAGTAGTGGATATCTTCCGCGCTTTGAAATCCGCCTCGATTTCATTGACCAGAATGTAAAAAAGCTCCTCTCCGGATTCGATATCCTCGAGACCGACACGGGCGCCGATATATACCTTGTCATCGGGTATCCTTGACTCATTGATGATCCGAACGCTACGGACCATAACCTCAAGAGTATGGATACGCGATTCAAGGAATCGCTGTTCCTCGCGGGCGGCATCATACTCGGCGTTTTCAGAAAGATCGCCCTTTCTTCGGGCTTCCTTGAGAGCATTGATAACCTGGGGTCTTCGAACCTCCTTGAGATATTTTAATTCTTCATGGAGTTTTTTTTCACCTTCCCTCGTCACGTTTATATGGTCCATTGATGAACTCCCGATCTTTTACGCCTTGAAATACATACCACCACACTATAAATCATCATTATATAGACACTCCTTTATCAAATTGCATTCAAAAACCAGCTGCATTTACACTATACGATTTCAATCCCCGAATCGATCGGGGATCGATTTTTCAGCTTGACAGGTCATTATTAATCCTAATTATACTTCATAGATTCCAATTCGTCGAAAAGTGATATGCCCTGGTATTACACACTGAACCTGATGGTCAGAATATCGCCGTCCTGAACGATATAATCCTTGCCCTCGATGCGCAGCAATCCTTTCTCGCGGGCAACCTTCAGCGAACCGGCGCTCATGAGATCCTCGTACGAAATGGTTTCGGCCCTGATGAAGCCGCGTTCCAGATCGGAATGGATCACTCCCGCACACTCGGGGGCATGGGAATCCTTTCGGACAGTCCATGCCCGCACCTCATCGGTTCCGCCGGCGGTAAAGAACGACATAAGCCCCAGACTTTCATAACTCATCCGTATGAGACGGCCGAGGGCAGGCTCCTCGATTCCCATGGATTTGAGGAATTCCACGCGCTCCGTGGGGTCATCGAGCGCGGCAATTTCCATCTCGATCTGGGCGCAGATCGCCGCACACCGGGCGTTTTTGACGGTGCTGAAGCGCTGTTCCATCTCATGGGCATTGTTCCCGGCAAGAAGCGCCTCCGGGATATTGATCACTATGAGGAGCGGTTTGCGGGTCAGGAACTGGAATCCGCGGAGAGCCTTTTCTTCCTCTTCACATAGCTCCATGTCGCGGAGCATGTCCCCGCTTTCGAGCGTATCACGGCACCGTTCGAGCAGGGCTTTTTCATGAGTCTGATCGTCGCTTTTACCGCTTCGCGACTCCTTTCCGAGACGTTCGAGCCTGTTGGTCGCCACGATCAGGTCGTTGAGAGCCAGATCATCCATAAGGGTTTTAAAATCCGCGCCGGGATCGGCATTAACGCCGAATGCATCGAGAACGACAATGAGCGAATCGGCGCTCTTGAGTGTCAGGAGCGCTTTCGGCTCCATCCCTTTTTCCTGTGCCACGGCCTGCCCTGCCACATCGAAATACTCCATGGCGGCGTACGTTATCTTTTTCGGCTTGAACATTTCGAACAGGGCGTCAAGACGGGCATCCGGAACCCTGACCGTACCGATGTGAATATCCCTGTCATGGGCAAGGTGCTCATAATTCTGCCCCGTAAGCGCACAGAAGAGCGTTGTTTTTCCGCTGTACGGAAGTCCTGTTATTCCTGCTTTCATATCAATATCCTGCTTCGATTTTTTGTTCTCTTGTTTTTAATACCACGGATTCCGGCGACAACCCGAAAGTATTTGCACATCATATGGTCAGACAGTATACTTGTTTCACAATTCCCGATTGGTTTAATAAAAATATCGTTTTAAGTCGTTTAAAGATATAATATATTGTTTATGCTATTGTTAGCGAATCCTTACCGTAAACACTTAAAATATATGCTTATTAATAAAAATCCGCGTAAATCCGTCCGATCCGCGTAAATCCGTGTTCCATTAAATCTTACGATCGGCTATGACAACGAAAACAGTAACCATAACACGGACAGCCCTGTTTGCCGCCTTCATGGCGGTCTCTGCGTTCATACGGATTCCCACCGGGATCGTTCCGCTGACCCTGCAATCCTCCGCGGCTCTTATTACAGGCTACTGTCTCGGGCCGGTGCAGGGCGCTGCAGCCTGCACACTCTATATGATCGTCGGGCTGGCAGGTCTTCCCGTTTTCGCCTCGGGAGGCGGTCCGGCCTACATTCTCTCCCCGACCTTCGGATATATCCTCGGATTCACCGTATGCGCTTCATTGACAGGATTCCTTGCCCGGTTCAACAGACGGGGATCGGTTATATTCGCCTTATTTATCATGATCGCCGGTCTTGCCGGAATCTACGTTCCCGGAGTCCTGTGGCTCATTGTTGCAATGCACTGGATCGCCGATGTCCCCGCTTCCGTATATACCCTCCTGAAGGTCGGCCTGTTTATCCCTCTCATCGGCGACCTCATTACCACCATACCTGCGGCTTTTATCGCCGTACGGATCAGGAAACGTCTCACTGCCGGTCAGTAACGCACCTTTCGGCATCACTTACCCCGGACGCACCCTGATTGTTCAGCGAAAATAATCTTCGTTCAGTATGATGCGGTCGACAACCTCCGCGAGCCCGGAGCCGTTATTCGAGCCGACAACCTCGCGGGCGATTTTTTTTATCTCATCTGGCGCGTTTCCCATGGCCACGCCCACATCCGCAAGGCTTATCATATCGGCGTCGTTGTAGTTATCGCCGACCGTGACAAGCCGCCCCGGAGGAACATCGAGCCAGCCGGCGATACGGCGGAGCGCATTGTGTTTTGTCGCCTGTTCCGTCACAACCTGCAAAAACCAGAATTCATCGCTTTTCCCGCCGAAATGCACGCTCTCGAACGGAAGAGCGATTACCTTGGCCGTAACCTCTTTCAATGCATCGCGAATGGAAAAAATGATCTCCCGCGCGGCAATCATCCCGATCTGGAGGACATCATCGGTAACGGTCATGACATCATCGATCATCGTACACCGCTTATCGTTGGTAACATACCAGGTGAAATAATCGCAGGCTCCCTCGAGCGTATCGTAATAGACCGTCTGGTGATGAATGTCGGTGCTGTACAGGGTTGGTATCGCACCGAGCTCACGGGTTATTCTCACAACCTCCCTTACCACGGCGGAAGGCAGTTTTTCGAGATGCAGCACCGTACCTGTCCTGACATCGACTATACACGATCCGTTGCTGAGCACCGCATAGCGGAGAAACGGCAGCCGGTCGATCACCGTCTTGGCGGCATAAAACGTGCGGCCGCTCGCGATAACAAATTCCCAGCGGGCAGACACAGCCTTTTCGAGCGCCTTGTAAACCGCTTCAGTAATATGTCCGTCATCGGTGATCAGGGTACCGTCCACATCGATTCCCAGAAGCCCGGCGGGTTTTTCTGTTCCTGTATTTATCATGTTTCGTTCTTTCTTTCGCGTTTACGGTCTTCCCACCACTTGAGGCGTTCGGAGATAACCTTTTCAAAGCCGTACTTCGAAGGTATATAATAATGTGTTCCCAGGAGCTTATCCGGCAGGTGATCCTGGCCTGAGTAACTGTCCTCGGAGTTATGATCGTACTCATATCCCTTGCCGTACCCGAGATTCTTCATAAGACGGGTCGGAGCGTTCCTGATATGCATGGGAACCGGCAGCTCCCCGTATTTACGGGCATCCCCCCGCGCTTCGGAATACGCCGTATAGATCGCGTTGGATTTCGGCGCAGTCGCGCAGTATATGATAGCCTGGGCGATTGCCAGCTCTCCTTCCGGCGTTCCGAGAAAGCGGTACGTTTCGGTGGCGGCGATTGCCACCTGGAGCGCCTGCGGGTCGGCGTTTCCCACATCCTCCGTGGCGAACCGGACGACACGGCGCGCGATATAGAGCGGGTCCTCGCCTCCCTCGAGCATACGGCAGAACCAGTAGAGCGCGGCATCGGGATCGGAACCACGCATGCTCTTATGAATGGCGGAGATGATGTTATAGTGCTCCTCGCCAGCACGATCATAGCGGAGCATCCTCCGCTGGGAGGCTTTTTCCACATCCCCGAGGGTTATTACCGCGCCGCCTTTTCCGGCCTTTTTCACCATTCCGGCAGCAAGCTCGAGCACATTGAGCGCACGGCGCGCGTCTCCGCCGCTGAACGATACGAGGGCATCGAGCGCTTTCTCTTCGATATCGCCGACAGTCCCGCCAAGACCGCGACCTGTGTCTTCGATGACCCGCCGGACGATCGTGCGGATATTGTCGTCCGTAAGGGAATTGAGCACAAGAACCCGCGACCGCGAAAGGAGCGGCGAGTTCACCTCGAACGAAGGATTCTCGGTCGTTGCCCCTATGAGAACGATCGTTCCATCCTCGACAAAGGGCAAAAAAGCGTCCTGTTGTGCCTTGTTGAACCGGTGAATCTCGTCTATGAATAATATAGTCTTGTTCGGGCGCATCCGTGCCTGTGCGACAACCTCACGGATTTCCTTGACGCCGCTCGACACGGCGGAAAACGAAACGAACTCGGCATCGGTCGAGTTGCTGATGATACGCGCAAGCGTTGTTTTACCAGAGCCCGGAGGCCCCCAGAAAATAATGGACGATATCTGATCGTTTGCGATGGCTTCCCGGAGGTATCCTCCCTCGCCGACAAGATGTTCCTGCCCGACAAATTCATCGAGGCTGACAGGTCGAAAACGGTCGGCAAGCGGCTGACTTTTAATCGGCTTTCCCGGATCGGGAATGCTCTCACCGAACAGGTTCATTTCGTCGGGCATGGATATCGACTTCCTGTAACAAAGGGACAGAGGAACAAAGGGACAAAAAGATATAACATTTTTTTATACAGTATTGAGCTATTTTTAATAGTTCATACCAGTAATGTCCGGTTAAAATTGCTATAAATATTTGAAAAATCTTGTAAATAGGGCTTTTACCGGCATGTGTATTGTTTTTGATTTGGTTATTGCCCCTTTTCTCAACCCGAACTCACCCCTCAATCCCCTCTCTTGCCTCAAGAGAG
>JAJFUH010000048.1 GCA_021372535.1 bacterium | reverse complement strand
GCTGATGGAAACCTGTAAATCATTGGAAGTATGCGATCCGGGCGGACTTGCATTCCTGCCGACCCACTACACCTATTTCTTCAAGTGCGGTCTGAACAACAACGGATTCAAGGAAATGTTCAAGTGGAAATGGGTGCCGAACGGCGATGCGGTTCTGCAGACCGCATGGGGTGATGAAGGTAAATTTGTATTTGCAGTGGCCAATCCGCCCTCCTGGGAATTCGGGCCGGGAGTTGTGAGCGACGGCGGCGCGTACCTTCTCTCACCGACCGGAGACCTTTCGGGAACCGGTATGGAGTCGGAACTCGTCTTTGTTGATGTGAACGATGGCACCGAGGTGAAGCGCTTCGACCTGTCCGACTGGTATGTTGACCTGAACGACGCCGAAAAGGGCGGCCAGGCAGCGAGTGGACCGGCTGAATTGTCCATGTGGGGCAGATATGTTGTCATGGGAACCCATTCGACCTGTATGAACGTACTGTTCGATGTACAGTATGAGGAAGAAGGCGATGCGGTGGCTTGGGCGAATTCGAACGGCGATTACACCGGAGACCACAACTTCGAAGCCGATTCCGCGAAACCGTGGGTCTGCAACGATTACAACGTCGGCCCTTACAAATACAATCAAGCGATCGAAAAGAACGGATTCTCGTTCTTCCCGTCGTTTGACATGGGCGCCGTATCGTTCGGTCTGTATGCACCGGACGGCACGGGACTCGGGTACCAGACGCTTGCTGGCGAAACCGCCGCTCAGAAATATGACACGAGCGTGATTTCGGGCGGAACCGCCTATGACGGTCTGCTCGTATCCAACCAGTCGGCCGCGGAAGCAGAAGAGCGCGGCGGATGGTTCTGGGTCGGCCAGGACTCCTTCAAGGGCATTATTTCCAGCGAGCCGGTTTCTGTGGATGAAGCTCCTGCAGCTTTCGCAGTTGCCCAGAATTCACCGAACCCGTTCAACCCGTCCACAACGATCAACTTCACAGTTCCCGAAGCCGGGAATGTATCGGTTGACGTGTACAACGTGGCCGGTCAGAAGATCGACACGATTTCCAACGAGTTCATGGGTGCCGGCAGCCACTCGGTAGTGTGGGATGCTTCCGGATTCTCCGCCGGTGTATACTTCTACACCGTCAAATCCGGCTCATTCTCCAGAACCATGAAGATGACGCTGCTTAAGTAAATCAGTCAGTAATGAATGTAATTTTAAGGCTCGGTCTTTCGGGATCGGGCCTTTTTTTATGGCAAGTGTAAAAATGATGTTATAGGACGATATATAATGGTAAACAAGGAAAAGTTTTATTGTTCATCTAACCGGGATTATTCATGATAATATTTAACCACGAAAACACAAATTTATATAAGATATTATTTGTAATATCTTTAGCAATTATTAAACGTTAACGCACAAAAAGATATAGATAAAAAATAAAATCCGTGGAAATCCGTCCGATCCGCGAAAATCCGTGTTCGATTAAATTTTGTGAATAGATCGGGCTAAAATGTCTCCGGTACGCATCGGTAATCTTCTTGTTTTATAAAACATTATTTTTTATATATACACGAAGAAATAAAGGTATAAACGATACAATGAACACCCCACGAGGGATAACAGGATGAAAATATTTGTACCGGGGCGTATCTGTCTTTTTGGCGAACACAGTGACTGGGCTGGCGGATACCGCCGTATCAATGCTGAAATAGAAAAGGGTTATACCCTGATAGTCGGTACGAATCAGGGTATCTATGCTGAGGTCAAACCCCATCCGAATAAACTGATTCTGAGCGCAACCCTCAATGATGAAACCCGGAAGGGGCCGTTTGAGGTTGCAATGAATACCGGAGCTCTTCTCGAAGAAGCGGAAAAGGGAAGTTTTTTCAGCTATGCAGCCGGGGTAGCCTATCAGATAATGACCCATTATCGTGTGCATGGTCTCGAAATCGACAATTGCCTGACCGACCTGCCCATTAAAAAAGGACTTTCTTCGAGTGCAGCCATCTGTGTTCTTGTCGCACGTGCTTTTAACCGTACGTATGACCTGAAGATGACCGTGCGGGGCGAGATGGAGTACGCCTATCTCGGTGAAATCACCACGCCCTCGCGGTGTGGCCGCATGGATCAGGGCTGCGCCTATGGCAACCGTCCGATCATGATGATTTATGACGGCGACAGGATCGAGGTCAGGGAGCTTTCCGTTACCCGTGATCTTTTCTATGTGATAGTAGACATGGGCGCGGGGAAGGATACCAAGGAAATTCTGAGCAGGCTCAATCAGTGTTATCCGTTCGCCGAGAACGATGTGCAGCGTAATGTCCAGCGCTACCTTGGCGCCATCAGTTCGGGAATAACGCGGAAAGCCTGCGAGGCATTGAAAAGCGGCGATGCGGAAATGCTGGGTACATTGATGAAAGAAGCTCAGGCTGAATTCGACCGTCACCTCCAGCCAGCCTGTCCATCGCAGTTGACCGCTCCGGTACTTCATAAGCTACTCGGTTATGGTCCCATACAGCCTTATATTTACGGCGGTAAGGGAGTCGGATCGCAGGGTGATGGCAGCGCCCAGTTCATTGCCCGCGATGAGGAAAGCCAGAACAGGGTAATCGAGATTATCGAACACGATCTCGGCATGTCATGCATGAAACTGTCCATCATGGCAAATCGGAGTATCCGCAAAGCTGTCATTCCTGCGGCAGGTTTCGGAACGAGGCTATTCCCGGCGACAAAGGCTGTAAAAAAAGAGCTGTTTCCCATTATCGACCGAGAGGGACGGGCCAAGCCGGCCATCCTGGTCATCATCGAAGAGGCTTTAAGCGCGGGTATCGAAGAAATCGGTATCATTGTCCAGAGCAGCGATCTCGATATGTTCGAAAGTTTTCTTCATACCCCTACTTCCATAGAAAATTTTAACAAGCTCTCCAATTCCGATAAGAAATACTGCGAATATCTGCTTGATATCGGGCATCATGTGAGTTTCATCATCCAGGATATTCAGGATGGTTTCGGTCATGCGGTTTTCAGCGCCCGGGAATGGGTCAACAATGAGCCGTTTCTGCTTCTGCTCGGGGATCACCTCTATTCTACTGAGAGCACGATATCATGCGCCCGGCAGCTTATAGATGTTTATGAGGCTGAGAATTATCGGAGCGTTGTGGGACTCAAGGTTTCTGCCGCTCAGGAAATCCGTAATTTCGGCTGTGTAACCGGTTCATGGCGTCTGGAGAACTCGATTCTCGCGATCAGCGAAATTTTCGAGAAACCCGATCTCGATTATGCCCGCGAACACCTCCATGTCGATGGTATGGAGAGTGATACGTTTCTGACACTTTTCGGTCAGTACATCCTCACACCCCATATTTTCGATTATCTCGAAGAAAACATCGCCCATAACATCAGGGAACGGGGAGAATTTCAGCTTACTTCGTGTCTCGAACGTTTACGGCGCGAAGAGGGGATTACAGGTTATCTCGTTCATGGCAGCTGCTATGATATCGGCACACCGGTAGCCTATCTCAATACACTTAAAAGTATGGTAAATGACCGGTAACAAAGGGCAAAGTAACAGAGTGGCAAAGGGACAAAGAAACAGAGTTGGAACGTGACGTGGATTTGTCCGGCTTATTGCTTCGGAGATTTACTGTGAAATCGGACTGTTTCATGCCGAACATGTTTCGACATCTATCATAAATAGTGTTTTTTATACGGAGTAATAATTGAAGTGCGATGGAGTTAATATTATTGTAACTATAAACAACAGTACTATCTTAAGAGCATGATTTTCCCCTGCGCAGTATAATTTCCAGCGTTGAAACGGTAGATATACACTCCTGTTCCCGCAGTTGCTCCATGGTCGTCACAGCCGCGCCAGAACATCTCATGGTAACCGGGATAATATGCATCCTGGGCCAGTGTCATGACTTTTCTGCCGAGAATATCATAAATCAGAATATCGACGTGGCATGGTGACGGAACGGTGTATCGGAACGCGACCGAGGCGTTGAAAGGGTTGGGACAGGGGGGAATGATCGAAAATCCGATGGGGCTCTCCGAACTGTTTGTGGATGCAGCGGACATATCCCATATACGGGAAGTATTCCGTGAATTTGCTCCGAATTTCGGCCAGGGGCTTACTGCAAGCCCGGTTTCAGTTCCGGTATCGATGCCATACAGATAGGAATCCATCGAACCGACATAAAGAGTGCCGTCATGGGTGAGGGCTGGTGACGAGCTGATGGCTCCCCCTGTCAGGACATGCCATTTTTCTCCGCCGTGGGGATCAACGGCATACAGACAGCCGTCATCAGATCCGATATAAACGATGCCGTCCGCTCCTACAGCGGGAGAGGATTCGATTTTACCGCCGGTTTTGAATTTCCATAAAAGTGTTCCATTATGGTTGATGGCATAGAGGCAGGTATCCCATGATCCGACATAGATAGTGCCGTCGGCGCCCAGAGACGGCGACGAATCCACATAGCCTTCCGTTCCATAAGTCCACAGTAATGAGCCGTCGGGATGAATCGCATATACGCGGTTGTCCATGCATCCGAAATAAATCGTGCCGTCCTCGCCTATGGCTGGAGATGAATCGATGGGGGCATCTGCCTGAAAGCTCCACCGGCTTTTTCCCTCGGGCGTGACCGCATAGAGAATGGAGTTCCATGCGCCGAAATAAATCGTTCCGTCTTTCCCTGTCGAAGGGGAGGAATGGATAAGATCGCCGACCCAGAATTGCCATTTGAATGACCCGTCTGAATTGAGAGCGATGAGATCTCGGTCGGTGGTGGCAAAATAAACAGACCCGTCTTCGCCGACAGCGGGTGATGAAAAAATGGGCGCTCTCGATACATACTTCCACCTGAGGGAGCCCTCACGATTGATTGCATAGACATAACTGTTAAAGGAGCACGCATATATGGCGCCATCGGGACCGATAACCGGAGAGGATGATATTCCGGCTGTCGTTTTATAAGTCCACCCGGTTGTTCCGTCGGGATTGACCGCATACAGGCAATTATCCCACGATCCGATATAAACGGTGCCGTCGGGACCGATAGCCGGAGAGGAATATATTATGGCATCGTGTACGCTTCCCGAGGTTCGTATCCTCGAATCGGTTGCAGGATTGCCGGCTGTCAAGGCGGGTTTTGCTTCACTGTTTTCCCGGTTACTTCCGTAATGGTTGCTTATATGCAGTTTTATCAGCACTTTTGCATTGAAACGGTACACGATGACCCGGTTGAGATGGAATGGATTGTCGCCGAACGTCTGGGTCGTATCTTCGCCGATGTAGAAAACCGCCTCGAATCCGGCTTCTTTAGCATATGCCTCGATCGTTTCGTTCCCGATACCATAGGGGAGAGCAAGAGCGGTGACTGGTTCGCCGGTCAAATCCTCGATGAATACTATTGATGTCCGGAAATCATTGATAATACGCTGTTTATATTGATAATCGGTTTCATTCCCGCGTTTCAGGATGGCCGCCTCTCCATCCGAAAAATCATGAAGATCAAACGTATGACTTTGAAAATCCACGAGACCGGAATCGTGCATTTCCCGTATTTGTGTAGCGTCGAGGTACCTCGATATTACGTACCGTGACGCGATGAGAAATATGGTCGCATGGATCGATTTTTTCTGGAGAATGGGATATACGTAATCGTACAGGTATACCATTCCGTCATCGAAGGTAAGAAGAACCGATTTTGCGGGAATCTCCGCTCCTTTGACAATGTAGTCGATGTATTCGCGTGTGGACAGAAAATGGTAACCGGCCATGATGAGCTCGTCGATCATTTTCTCAAACAGCAGCGGAGGCAGGGAATACTGGGAGGTATCGAGCTTGCTCGGAAGGACATTATGGAAAGCGATAACCGCGATTTCGCCGGGGTTGCTGCCGCTGATTGTTTCTGCCGCAGGTTTTAGAGTATAATCAGCAGCCTGTACGGTCGTGAATGAGCCGATACCGATACAGAAAGCCGTCAGTAATGCCGTGATATGCATGATGTGTCGGTGCGGGCATGTGGAAAGAATGCGCATTCAGGTGAGTTTCCATTTACGGGGATCGATCATTGCTTCCTGTCGTACGGCAAATTCCGAAAAATCAATGTCCGGGCTGAGTTCAGTCCCGAACGTTTTACAATTGATCCTGAGCTCCTGCTCGCTGGTGACCCCGATGAGTATGACATCTATTTCCTTCCGTGTCCTCAGATAGCCGAGCGCGCCATCGACCGGCGAGAGTCCGTGTTCATCGAGTACTGTACGGTACCGTCTCAGTACCGGCAGAACGGGGGAGAAAAACGGATTGATACTGTCGGTGGGCATGAGGAGCAGCCCCTGAAGAAAGGCCGAACGAACATGAATCTCGACCTTCCTTGCCCTGAGCCGTGCAAGATGTCCGGACACGGCAAGCCGCTGATCGAGCACATTCAGCGGAAGCTGCACAAGGTCGAAATCATAATTACAGAAAACACGGTCGATCTCGTCCCCCGAATAGACCGAGATTCCGATTTTTTCAACAAGCCCCTCGGCTTTCAACGATGCAAGGACGGTATATATCTCCTCACCCCCCGGAAGGAACAGGTCGCCGGGAGCATGCAGAAGCAATCCGGCTGCACGCTGAAGTCTGAGTCTCTCCAGGGATTCGAAAAAGGTAACTTTGAGGGATTCGCAGTCCTTGCGTGTGATTGCGTCCTTTTTGCATGAAGGTAGTTTCGAGACAATCCTGAAATGATGATCTCCGTCAAGAACGCTGCCCAAAACCCGTTCGCTGTTCCCATACGCGACGGCGGTATCAAGCACGCGGATACCGTTTTCACGGGCAATGGCAAGTATTACCCGGATGGCATCTTCGGGCACTTTCCCTGTCGGGTTTGATACCCCATAATCGAGCCCGAACTGGACAGTACCGAGACCGAGTTCCATGTCAAATCCTCCCTGTATAAATATACGAAATACCGGATAATGCTCCAAACTCTAATAATGAGACAATCCCGAATCATACTATAGACGTGCTCTCTTCCGTTATTTTTATTGTATTTGCGGACTGCCGTTATGATAATGTATATTTGACAGGTACCGTATGAACCCGGATAATCGATACGGGAGAACAGAAACCATGGAGTTTGAAATGCCGGAAAATACCGTGCCTCTTGTAAAAAGGGAAATTATCAGGATTGCGATGCTCGGGATGGTGGACGGCAACGGTCACCCGTATTCCTGGAGCGCTATATTCAACGGTTACAATCCCGTGGAAATGGCGAAATGCCCCTTCGCCGCCATTCCGGCATACCTCGACAAAGAACCGAAGGAAATCCTCCGCATTCCCGGCGTTCAGGTAACGCACATCTGGACCGACGATCCCGCAGATGCGCTCAGGGTCTCGAAAGCATCGCTCATACCCCATGTCGTGTGTGCTCCCGAAGAGGTTATCGGCGAGGTCGATGCTGTGATTGTCGCCACCGACAAGGGTCATGAGCATGTCGACCGGTGCAGGCCGTTCATCGAGGCAGGACTGCCGGTTTTTGTGGATAAACCGCTTGTGGACAACGAACATGATTTGGGCGTTTTCACCGCATGGGAACGGGAAGGAAAGCCTGTTATGTCATCGAGCTGCATGCGGTACTGCAAGGAATTCATGCCTTTCCGGCTCTCGACGCATGACATCGGCGAAGTACGGTTTGCGAGCATTACGACTCCGAAATCGTGGGAACGGTACGGTATCCATGCGCTCGAGGGAATATATCCGGTGCTCGGTCCCGGATTCGTATCGGCCCGGAATACCGGAACAGCCGACCGCAACATCGTTCACCTCAGGCACGATTCGGGCGCCGATGTCATTGCCGCGGCAATAAACGATATGTACGGCTCGTTCGGTGTTCTTGAACTGTGCGGGACGAAAGGCCATGTCTGCGTCGCTTTCAGCGATACGTTTTATGCGTTCAAAGCCCAGCTCAATGCGTTTATCGGATTTTTGAGAACGGGTATCCGGCCGTTTTCCTTTGAGGAGACTGTGGAGTTGATGAAAATGCTCATCGCCGGAATCCGGAGCAGGGATGAAGGCGGACGAGAGGTGCTTCTGACTGAAATTGGACCGTGAAACTGACTACCTTTTACCAATTTGCATTCAAAGATTTTCTTGTATCCAGGAAGTAATTTACGATTTACAAAGTACGATTTACGATTTATGCAGATCAATTAATATAAAAATCGTACATCTGAAATCGTACATCGTAAATGCCTTCGTTTTAAACACGATGTGCTATTATTCATGTGCGGTCATATATGAGGAGTGTACGGTATGAATGTTCTCGATATGTTTTCGTTGAAGGGGAAGGTCGCGCTCGTAACCGGCGGAGCGGGTCTCTACGGGCGTCAGATTGTGGCAGCGCTTGCAGAGGCCGGAGCCGAAACCTATATTGCCTCCCGTAACCGTGAAACCCTCGAAGCGGTATCCGCGGAACACCGTAAACTCGGTCATACGGTCACAGCGTTCAGAGTGGACCAGGGGGATGAGCAATCGGTTATCGAACTCCGGGACACCATCAAAGAGCGGAGCGGACGGCTCGATGTGCTCGTCAACAACGCCGTTGCACGC
The DNA here is from genome assembly GCA_021372535.1 of bacterium. NCBI lineage: Bacteria > bacterium. The sequence goes on along the minus strand of JAJFUH010000048.1, from coordinate 133 downwards.
CCCATGAAGGATTACAATGACGATGTTTCAACCTTTGCGGAAAGCATGAGGATCAACGCCACCGGGCTTTTTGTCATGACCCGCGTGATGGGCGATTTCATGCCGGAGAGTACAGGCGGCTCGATCATCAATA